>OMSH01000276.1 GCA_900313715.1 uncultured Prevotellaceae bacterium | reverse complement strand
TCGGAGCAAGCATGAGAGCCTGATAGCCTTCAGCAATTCACAATATTATGATGGACGGCTATACACCTTCCCATCTGTTGATGACCGTCTGTCAAAGGTGTCACTGGTGCAGATTGAAGGTACGTATGACAAGGGACGTACTCGCAGTAATCCCGCTGAGGCCAAAGAGATTGTATCGGAGGTAATCAGACGTTTGTCAGATGAGGAGCTGAGCAAATATAGCATTGGTATTGTTGCTTTCAGTAAGGTGCAGCAAAGCTTGATAGAAGATTATTTGGAGGAGGAGTTAGCCAAACATCCTGATTTGGAATTGTTGTCTAATCAAAGTGAAGAGCCTATTTTTATCAAAAATCTGGAGAATGTTCAGGGTGACGAGCGAGACGTTATTTTGTTCTCGGTGGGTTATGGGCCCGATAAGAACGGGCATGTGTCGATGAACTTTGGACCACTGAACAATGAAGGTGGGGAGCGACGACTGAATGTAGCTGTATCGCGAGCACGTTATGAAATGATGGTATTCTCTACGTTGAAGGCTGAACAGATTGATTTGCGTCGTTCTAACGCCAAAGGTGTGGTGGGCTTGAAAAGATTCCTTGAGTTTGCTGCTAAGGGTATGCAGGTATTACCGACAGTTAGTACCGCTCAGATGCAAGCAAACGAAATTATCAATGAATTGGCAGTTGCATTAGAGGAATATGGTTATCAGGTAGATAAGATGGTTGGTAAATCTAACTTCCGTATCGATTTGGCAATAGTTGATCCTCGTAATCCAGACAAGTATCTATTGGGTATTCTGACGGATGGCTTGAGCTATTACAATACTAAGACGACTCGCGATCGTGAAGTATGTCAGCCAAATGTATTAAGAATGCTGAACTGGAACTATTTACGCGTGTGGTCTGTTGATTGGTTCCAAGACAGAGAAAGGGTATTAGGCAACATTCTTGAAGAAATTTACGACCTTTTACATCCAGAGGAGGCTAAAAAGAAGTACGACGAGGGACAACCCGTTCAGCTGAAGTTGTTCAGTGTGGCTGACGAACCTATAGCTAAAGCCGTGAACATGCGTGAGAAAGTGTATAAGACTGCTTCGCTGAGGGCATCTACGGGTCTTCCTGATATAGAGCGTGTCATCAAGAATGCTACCAAGGTGAAGGAACAGCTAACACAAATTATTTCAGTAGAACAACCTGTTACTAATAATTATCTCTACAAACGCATTGCCACTTTGTGGAATATGCAGCGTGTTACACCCCGCCTGCAGAGTTTGGTGGATTCGTTGTTGCAAGGCTTCTACCTTGATCCGATAAGTGATGGCAAGAATAATGTTTATTGGATAGACAAAGTAGTGGCATTCGACTATTCCTACTATCGAGTTGATTCCAAACGAGATATTTCCGATGTTCCATTGATTGAATTGATGAATGCTGCCATTTATGCAGTTGAACAACAGATATCCATTCCTCGCGAAGATCTGAAGAAGGTGGTGGCCACTTTGTTAGGATTCAGCCGTAAGGGATCTAATGTTGATTTGGCAGCCGATAAGGCTATCAACCAATTGGTGAGAACGGGAAAGGTGAAAGAAGAAAATGGTAAACTATCAATAAATTAAATATAGATGAGAAAATCAATTATGATGGCGTTGACATTAGTTACCGTAATGACGGTATCAGCGCAAGACTACAAGGTGGAAACCTTTAAGACAAAGAGTGGCAAGGACGTGAATATTACGCTTATTAAGCATGCTACTATGGCTATTGAGTATCAGGGGTATGAGATTCATGTGGATGCTGTACCCAATTACGGTACTGACTATTCAAAGTTCCCGAAAGGTGATTTGATCTTGGTAACCCACGAACATGGGGATCATTTCAATCCTGAAACTATTGAACTGATCAGCAAGCCCAACAACTTGCTATTCATGAACCAGCGTTGTTTTGACCGAATGAACAAAGGTATGGTGTTGCGCAATGGCGACACACGCAACATTACTAAGGATATCTCGCTGAAGGTGGTGCCTGCATACAACACTACTCCAGATCATTTGCAGTTCCATCCCAAAGGCGTGGGCAATGGCTATGTGTTAAACATCGACGGACTAAAGATTTATATTGCAGGTGATACAGAGGATATTCCTGAGATGTCGAATTTGAAGGATGAGGAGATTGATGTGGCATTCATACCCGTGAATCAGCCTTATACCATGACGGTGAAGCAGGCTATCCGTGCTGCTTGGATGATTCAACCTAAGGTGCTGATTCCTTATCACTTTGGTCAAACAGATGTGGCGCCAATCAAGCAACGTTTAGATGCTGATAACTCAGGCATTGATGTTAGGCTGAGAGAGATGCAGTAATTTATGCTTACAAGTAATGGCAGACCTTTGGAGTCTGCCATTATTATTAATAGGGGGAATGATTTGCTATCCCTGCCCTTTTTGTGTAACTAAATAAGCTCCTAGTAACACAAGTACTGCTGCTACTGGTTTATCCCATGTGAGAATATCCTGACCAATGGAAATGGCAATGAGCGATGCCACAATGGGTTGCAGGTTGGTGTATATACTCACTGTAGTAGCACGCAAGAACTTCATAGCATAAGGAATCATGAAATAGCCTAACACAGTAGCAAAGACAACAATAAAGGCCATACCGCCAATACCCATCAGCCCTTCAGAAAAACCATAATCTCCACCGAATAGTTTTGTTTGTCCGAATTCGTTCCAAGCAAAAGGCAATACGGCAATAGTAGATACGAGGAAAGTCCATTTCATTTGGGTGACAGCTGTGTATTTTTGTGACACTTTGCTAGTGATGATGAGGTAGATGACCCAAGTGAGCAAGCTCATCAAAGCGAAGAAAATACCTAACAGGTCGTTGCTGCCTGCTTCCGTTTTCCATTTCACCAATACCAACAAGGCTGCACCGGCAATACCTAAACAAACACCCAGTAATTTGATGCCGGTGATACTCTCTTTTAAGAACACAGCAGCCAGTAGCATGGTGCCTATAGGTACCAAGGTGGCAATGAGAGAGTAGTAAACCGGACTGGTATAGTTCAGTGCCCAGGCTGTGAGGGTTTGTGAGATGACGAACCCAGTGAGTCCCCCCAGCATTATTACCATCAGGTCTTTCTTTTCAACTTTCTCTTTGGGTAGGAAAGCTGCTATCAGCCAGAAAATCAAAGCAGCACCTATACAACGTAAGGACATATACACCATTGGAGTCGTCCAGTCTTCCAATAAGTATTTGGTGACAGGAACCCCCAATCCGAATATCACGTTTGCCAGTATTACGGCTACATGTCCGCTTACTTTTTTATCCATTATCTTTTTTTTGGTTAGACGCTGCGAAGTTAAGAATAATTATCCTTATATTTGCTAAATCTATTCAAATTTGATTGATTATGCAAAAGATTAAAAATCCGTGGTTGCACAAAGACCATTACGATTGTTTTGGTTGTTGTCCAGATAATCCAATTGGGGTGAAGATGGAATTCTTTGAAGATGGTAATGATATTGTGAGTTTCTGGAAGCCTACCACGCATTACCAAGGATGGATCGATACATTGCATGGAGGCGTTCAAAGTACATTACTTGATGAGATTTGCGGATGGGTAGTTTTTCGTAAGTTACAAACGAGTGGGGTGACCAGTAAACTGGAGGTACGCTACCACAAGTCCATCATGACCACCGAGTCGATGATAACCTTACGTGCGCATTTAGTATGGAAACGCATGGGTATGGCCAATATAGAGGCAACTATATATAATGAAAAAGGTGAGGTTTGCACTGAGGCAAACGCCACCTATTTCACTTTTCCTCAAGATAAAGCCAAAGAAATGGGCTTTACCACATGTGAGTTGGAAGACGAACAGATGTTGTTTTAGTCAACAATACCGTGCGCTGACACATCTTTGTTGACGCGGCGTATCATGCCTTGCAGTACAGTGCCAGGACCACATTCTGTAAAGTCGTCAGCGCCGTCGGCCAACATGTTTTCTATAATTTGTGTCCAACGAACAGGAGCAGTAAGTTGTGCCACAAGGTTGGCTTTGATTTCAGTTGGATCAGTGTGGGGCTTGGCATCCACATTCTGGTAAATAGGGCACTTGGGAGTGTTGAAGTTGGTTGAGTTGATAGCTGCTTCCAATTCTTCTTTCGCAGGTTGCATCAATGGAGAATGGAAAGCACCACCCACCTTCAGAGGCAATGCGCGCTTAGCGCCAGCAGCCTTCATGAGTTCACATGCCTTGTTGATTCCTTCAATAGATCCAGAAATTACAATCTGTCCAGGACAGTTGTAGTTAGCTGCAACAACAATGTTTCCTCCCTCAGTAATAAGGTGGCATATTTCTTCCACTTTTTCATCAGGCAGGTTAATGATAGCCGCCATAGTTGATGGCTGAGCCTCACAAGCTTTCTGCATAGCCATTGCACGAGCATACACCAACTTCAAGCCATCCTCGAAACTCAATGCTCCAGCTGCTACTAAAGCAGAAAACTCACCCAGTGAGTGACCTGCTGTCATTTCTGGTTTGAATCTATCGCCCATGCAGAGGGCAGAGATAACTGAGTGAAGGAATACGGCAGGCTGTGTTACTTTTGTCTGCTTCAATTCTTCGTCGGTACCATCGAACATAATATCAGTGATGCGATAGCCCAAAATATCATTAGCTTTGTCAAAAAGTTCTTTTGCCAATGGATTGTTTTCATAGAGGTCTTTACCCATTCCTACAAACTGAGCACCTTGGCCAGGAAACACAAATGCTTTCATAATCTTTTTATCTTTGTTGTTATAAACTTCTTTGTATAATTATATTTCGTCTGCAAAGATACAATGAAAAAAACTATTCTTGCCCCTTACATACTACATTTAACAAATTATAGCACATAAGAGGCTGAAAATCTGCACAAAAAGAATGCTAGTGTGCAAAATAATCAATCAATCATTAAATCTTTTTTCAGTTGCTTTTCTGAAGGGACACAGAATAATGAAGCTGTAAGTCCGATACATGCACAGAGAATGCACGAGGTGCTTTGCATGAGATAATAACCAATAATGCCTGTAATAACAGGGATGGCAAGCAACAAGATTCTTACACTGCTCCACATCACATACTGACTCATTGCGGCGTCAGTGCTGGCATCTGTATCAATCTTTTTCTTTTTAACCCAAGCAAAGAGTTTCAATGCGGCAGGAATACTGCAAGCTGTGAGTAGAATCACTATTGTCTCAGTGAAATAAACTGCTCTTACATTGTCAGCATAGGCACCAGTAAGATTGAATCCGCCAGTTTCTCCTAATATGATGATAAACAAGGCTGCGAACCATAAGTAGGCGAAATTTCGCTTCAATGTAGCGACAGCTTGTCTGATATTCTCTTCCATAAATGATACGGTTTTGATGATTATATTGCAAAGATAAGGAAAATAGTTTGTAAATTTGCACCGGTTTTTGATAACTATTGTTTTTTATGGATAAAAAAGAGAGATTATCAGTACTATTCGATTTCGATGGTGTGGTGATGGACACAGAGTCACAATACAGCGTGTTCTGGCACCGGATAGGCGTTGAGTAT
>OMSH01000208.1 GCA_900313715.1 uncultured Prevotellaceae bacterium | reverse complement strand
TGGACCATTTTCGCTGTGTCTGGCACAGGCGCTATGTCAACTGCTTTTGCGAACGCTATCTCTGGCGATTTTCGTGATTTCTTGAGTGATAACATTACTCATCACTTAGGAGAGACTGGCGAGACCGTGTTCTTCCTGCTAGGAGCCATGACCATTGTTGAAGTCGTGGACCGCTGGGGTGGTTTCCGTGTCATTACCGACCATATTAAGGCTACTTCCAAAGTAGAACTATTGTGGATATTGGGCGTGTTGGCTTTTTGTTTGTCAGCCATCCTTGACAACTTGACCACTACTATTATGATGTGTACATTGCTAAACAAGATTATCCCAGTGAGACATGACCGTTGGTTTTTTGCCAGTATGATCGTTATTGCAGCTAATGCTGGTGGTGCATGGACTCCTATAGGCGATGTTACCACTATCATGTTGTGGATTGCAGGAAAGGTAAGCGCTTTGAATATCATGCAGATGACAGTGTTGCCAAGTATCGTAAGTATTTTGGTTCCTTTTGCTATCCTTTCATATACTTTGCGTGGTGGCCATATCGAGGCACCTACAAATGATGAGGTGGATGATAGTCCTGCATCACGTGTTCCTGCCCATCAGCGTATGGTTGTGCTTTGCTTAGGTGTGGGTGTGCTTATTTGCGTACCTATCTTTAAAAGTATTACACACCTGCCCCCATACATCGGTATTCTTGGTGCGCTGGGCTTGGTATGGATGGTGACTGAGTTGATGCGTCCAAAAGATCCTGCAGAGCGCAACTATCATTCATTGAAGTTGTCACATATTCTGCGCAGGGTTGATCTTTCCAGCATTATCTTCTTCTTGGGCATCTTGATGGCTGTAGGTGTATTGCAGGTTTGTGGACATCTGTCAATGTTGGCCAATAGCCTCGATGGTATTGCTCTGGCTGAACCTTATAAATATTTCACTATTGACACCATCATCGGTGTGTTGTCAAGTATTGTGGATAATGTGCCTTTGGTAGCTGGTACTATGGGTATGTATGATTTCCCGATGGATCATTACTTCTGGGAGATGTTGGCCTACTGTGCTGGTACTGGTGGTAGCATCCTGATTATCGGCTCTGCTGCTGGTGTGGCTGCTATGGGTATCGAGAAGGTTGATTTTATCTGGTACTTTAAGCATATCACTTGGATTGCCCTTATCGGTTACTTGGCTGGTGCCTTGTGTTACATAGGACAATACATGGTGATTCATTAAACTAATAATCCCTGCCAATCGGCAGGGATTTATTTTTGTGCTATAGTCCAATTTCCTATCTAACCCTTCTCAACACCATAGCAGAGCGTGCTGGTACATACAATTGCAGCCATCCTTTGTGCTGCTTCTTGTAAATCGGGTCTGGCATTGTAAAGTGAGTAATGCTGTCATTGTTCAGCCCATTACCACCAAAGTCCTTACTGTCGGTATTCAACACTACCTTATAGCTGCCTTCTGGTACTAGGAATCCATAATCGGTAAATGACCTAACAGGGTTGAAGTTAAATACAAACAACAAGTCGTCGCGCTTGTAGGCCAATATCTGGTCGCCATCATTATGCCAGATCTCTTGCACTTTGGTCTTCTGGAATCGCTTCACACTCTTGATGACGCTGAGCATCGCCTGGTCAAAGTCACCCAGATAATGATAGCACAGGTTCTTATTATCTACCAAATCCCACTGACGGCGAGCATACTTATGGCTCCATCCGTTGCCCTCACGTGGGAAGTCTATCCATTCAGGATGACCAAACTCGTTGCCCATGAAGTTCAGGTAGCCACCATTGATGGTGGATGCGGTGAGCAGACGAATCATCTTATGAAGGGCAATGCCACGATGCACGGTATAGTTTTCGTCCCCTTTCTGGAAGTGCCAGTACATGTCGGCATCAATTAATCTGAAGATGATGGTCTTGTCGCCGACCAGTGCCTGGTCGTGGCTCTCGGCATAGCTGATGGTTTTCTCATCAGCACGACGGTTGGTCACCTCCCAAAACATGCTGCTGGGTTTCCAATCTTCGTCAATCTTTTCCTTGATGGTCTTAATCCAGTAGTCAGGGATATTCATCGCCATACGATAATCGAATCCATAACCACCATCTTCGATAGGTGCTGCTAATCCGGGCATGCCCGAAACCTCCTCGGCAATGGTGATGGCATGTGGATTTACTTGATGAATCAAGCGGTTCGCCAGTGTGAGGTAGCAGATGGCGTTGTCGTCCTCATGGCCGTTGAAATAATCGCCATAGCCCATGAAGGCTTCGCCAAGACCATGACTGTAATAGAGCATGGAAGTAACACCATCGAAACGGAAACCGTCAAACTTGAATTCTTCTAACCAATACTTGCAATTGGAGAGAAGAAAGTGCAGTACGTTGTCCTTGCCATAGTCGAAGCACAGTGAGTCCCATGCTGGGTGTTCATGGCGGTCGCCTGGATAAAAATATTGGTTGGGGTCACCGGCAAAGTTGCCCAAACCTTCCACTTCATTCTTGACAGCATGTGAATGGACAATATCCATGATGACAGCAATACCCATCTGATGGGCCGTGTCAATTAGCTCTTTTAATTCATCAGGTGTTCCAAAACGTGAAGAAGGTGCGAAGAAACTGGACACATGGTAGCCAAAACTTCCATAGTATGGGTGTTCCTGGATAGCCATAATCTGTATGCAGTTGTAACCGTCTTTTGCTACGCGAGGCAGTACGTTGTCTTTGAACTCGCGATAGGTACCCACCTTTTCTTCTTTTTGGCTCATACCCACATGACATTCGTAGATGAGCAATGGGTTAGTATCGGGTTTGAACTTCTTTACCTTTGCCTGATAAGGCTCTGCGGGATCCCATACCTGTGCACTGAAAATTTTAGTATAGTCATCTTGCACCACACGAGTGGCCCAGGCAGGTATGCGCTCGCCTTCGCCGCCATTCCATTTCACCTTTAACTTGAAAAGGTCTTCATGGTGTAAGGCATCCAATGGAAGCTTTATTTCCCAGTTGCCATCTTTCTTAGCTTGCATGGCGAATTTTGGATTTTCTTGCCAACCATTGAAAGTGCCTATCACAAAAATCTCTGTAGCATTCGGCGCCCATTCGCGCAGTACCCAGTTCTTTTCGGTTTTGTGTAAACCAAAATAAAGGTGCCCATCTGCAAAGTCAGCTAAGGCTTTTCTACCATTTTTCGTCAGTTGCTTTTCCTTGTACAAGAAATGCTCATGTCGTCCGTTAATGGCGTCAGTGTAGGGTTCCAGCCACGGGTCGTTCTTAATCAAGTTCAAGGTTTCCATATAAGTATCTAATTTTAGTTATTTCTTATGAAGTCATCCACTGTATAGTTCAGAAAGTCAAGGAATGGTTTCGATGTCTTTGCTAAATCTACAAGAACATCCACATAGTCGGGTTGAGTAAAGAAATCGTCATCAAGATGATGCCATACACTGAAATCCTTGGGTTTCAGTAACTCCATATAGGGGAAATCTTTTGGGAAACCCTTGGGGTTTACTTTCAACCTATCCTCACCAATAGTTGGAAAGTATTTCTTGAATTTCTTGTTCTCAATAATATTGCGATACTCGTCTATACTGTCATAGATGGAATAGCGTATTTCCTGCAGTTGCTTAGGGGTGAGACCGTAAGTGCCTCCTGCATAAAAGCTGCCTTCAGGTTCCAAATGGAAATAATAACCACAGTGCAGAGATTTCTTGCCCTTGGCTGAGAGAAAACCTCCTATGTGGGTTTTATAAGGACGCTTGTCGGGCGAGAACCTTACATCGCGATAGATGCGCCAGGTGCAATCTTTAGGTTGCAGGTGTCTGACGGATGGATCAAACTCTCCTACGCGGGATATGAGGATGGTCAATAGTTTGTCAAACTCCTGTGTGGCTGAATGGTAAAGCATCTTATGCTCTTGAAACCATTCACGGTCGTTATGAGCAGACAGTTGTCTGAGAAAGTCAAATATCAGTTGTAAATCCATTATTATATCATTAACAAATAATCCTGCTTTGATGATACTGGTGCCATGCAGGCACTAATACGCAAAGATAATTATTATTATTGACAATGGCAAATCATTATTGTATGAAACTATTCCCCCAATGCTTTCCCTGACATCAGGATATCCACCAATGGTTTGTCTTTATAAGATTCTGTGCGTTGGTCGTAGAAACCGAAGTCACCATCATAGCACCAGGTAGTCCAGGCAATGTCGAACTCATCGAACACGTCAATCATGTCTTTATACCATTTGTAGGCAAGATCACGCTCTACGGGCTCATATACGCCCCATTCGCCACAGAATAATTGCAAACCATATTTCTTGGCTGCAGCAATGGCATCTTTGAAGTCCTCACGAATTTTGTTCTTATCCCAATATTGAGTAAGGAAAGGTTTTAGGTCTTCCTTGATTTCCTCCGGTGCAGCATCATAATCCTCCTGTGTAATGAGTACACCAGGATAGTTTATATTTCCCTTGAACCTGCCAAGTGGCGTCCAGAAGGCTCCACGATGGGTAATGAGCATGGGGTGATAATAGTGAAAAGAGAGGATGAGGTTCTTGTCACCTTCGGGTACACGCAAGTATTTGATGGTCTCGTAATCTTGCCAACGGTTAGAACCTATCACCAGTGTGCGTTGAGGCTCTACTTCACGCAGGGCTTTATGTACCTTCTCTACTACCATGTTCCATTGCTCATGTTCGGGGGCAATAGGCTCATTCATGAACTCGTATGCCACAGAGTCGTTGCTATATCCTTTCAATACGTCCGAGAGTTGGTACCACATATTGATGAGGTTCTGCTGTGATTCCTCTGAGGTGAACAAGGTGTTGTTATTGTTGTTGTCAATAAACGCATGAGAGCGGATGATATGGAGGTCAACCACTACACGCAGGTGGTGCTTCTCAGCCAGGTTGATGGCATTGGTCAGCAGGTCCCATGCTTCAGGCAGCTTGTTACCTTCTTCGTCCCAGAACTGCACCTCATCGATGGGGATGCGTACAAAGTCGAACCCCAATTTTTCCAGGCGTTCAAAGTCGTCTTCTTGTATGTGTAACCTGCGTTGCTCGCCTGTCACCCTTGACTGCGATAGCCAGTGGCTCAGGTTGGTACCACGCTTGATGGTGAAGTTATTCACGCCACTTGATTCACCACATGAAGTGAGGGTAATAATTACCATGGCAACAAATGCCATTAATGTAAAAAACTTTTTCATGGTTCTTGAATTTATCTAATCACAATATAAAAACATTCTCAACCTAACGATTGCATGTCATTCAATTTCTTGTAGTAACCCTCTTGTTGAAGCAACTCTTCATGTTTGCCTTGCTCCACTATCTGCCCCTCGTGTAAAACGTAGATTTCATCGGCATTTCGGATGGTGCTCAGGCGATGTGCAATGGCCACGGTAGTGCGAGTTTTCATCAAACGTTCCAAGGCATCTTGTACCAAACGCTCACTTTCGGTGTCAAGGGCTGAAGTGGCTTCGTCAAGAATCAAGATAGGAGGGTTCTTGAGAATGGCACGAGCAATACTTACACGCTGGCGCTGTCCGCCTGAAAGTCTTCCGCCACGGTCGCCGATATTGGTGTCGTAGCCATTTTCAGAAGCCATGATGAATTCGTGGGCATTGGCTATCCGGGCAGCTTGCTCTACCTGTTCCTGAGTAGCATTATCAACTCCAAAAGCAATGTTGTTGAAGAAAGAATCATTGAAGAGGATAGCCTCTTGGTTGACATTGCCAATGAGCTGGCGCAGGTCGTGTATGCCCAGATCTTTGACATTGATGCCGTCAATTAGCACTTCACCTTCTTGCACATCGTAATAACGAGGGATGAGATCTACCAAGGTAGATTTGCCTCCACCGCTCTGGCCTACTAAGGCAATGGTTTTTCCCTTATCTATAATAAGGTTGATGTGACGCAATACCCATTTGTCGGCATACTTAAATGAAACATCGCGGAACTCTATCTGGTGCCGGAAATCGTTAATATGCACAGGATGTTTGGGCTCACGAATATTGTTTTCCGCCATAAGAATCTTATCTACTCTCTCCATGGAAGCCATACCTTTAGGTATGTTGTAGCTGGCACGTGAGAACTCTTTAAGAGGATTGATGATGCTGTAAAGAATCACCAAATAATATACAAAGGTGGAGCCATCAAGCACTTGTTGGTTCAGCACCAAAATACCACCAAACCATAGTACGATGATAATCATCACAGTACCCAGAAATTCACTCATGGGATGTGCCAAAGCCTGGCGGATATTGACACGCATAATATGGTCACGATAGCTTGAGTTAACCTTGTCGAATTTCCGATTCATTTTTTCTTCAGCTATAAACGCCTTGATAATACGCAAACCGCCTAAGGTTTCCTCGACGATGCTCATGGTGTCGCTCCAAAGTGTCTGTGCCTTGATGCTCTTCGCTTTCAGCTTCTTGCCGACAAACCCCATGAACCAGCCGAATACTGGAACAAATACCAGCGTGAAGAGGGTGAGTTGCCAAGATACTACCAGCAGGGCGGCAAAGTAGGAAACGATGAGGATGGGATTTTTGAATAACATGTCGAGACTTGCCATAATAGAATTCTCTATTTCCTGCACATCTCCACTCATACGGGCGATAATGTCGCCCTTTCGCTCCTCGCTGAAAAACCCTAACGGTAGGGTGTTTATCTTTTGGTACAGCTGATTTCGGATGTCTCTTACCACACCAGTACGTATCGGTACGATGGTAGCGGAGGAAAGAAAGTAGGCACCTGTCTTGAGGAAGGTGGTAAATGCAAGAAACAGTCCTATCACCAACATCGTAGTGGTAGCTCCCCAGCTCATTATCATCTCTTGTACCAAATGGTTGGCATTGTTGCTCACTACCTCGCTGATGTTGCCCAATGTAATTTCACTCCAGGGAATCCACACCACAGGCTCTACTACTTTCTCCGTCTGGAAGAGGATATTCAAGATGGGGATGATGGCCATGAATGAGAAAATGTTGAGCAAGGCACTGAGGATGTTGAAGAACACGGTCAGTACCAAGTATTTTTTATAGGGCGGTACGAAGCGTTTAAGTACCAATATTAAATCTTTCATTATCTTCCTCGTATTTTTAATGGGTCGTTAACTCCTAAATAATTCCATAATTAGGTGATTTCACCCGTTAAATCTTGTCATATCCCTTTGTAAATTTGATCCAGTAATATTTCAGCGGATTACTGTATTTTAGCTGCTTCCATGGTCGACTGCTATGGGGGCGATGCCAAACTGGCAAGTTGCCGAATATATAGTTGTGAAATCCGTGTTTTAGAGCCTCATGTGAGATGGTCACGTCATACCAATTTTTGGAAGGATCCAATTCTTTAAAGCTGTATGTCTTTAGGAAGTCATATGTAAGCAATGAACAGCAAAAGCTGCAATGCTTAGTGGTGCGGATTACTTGATTTCCTATGTCATGAAAGTGTTGATAAGGGTAGTTGACATTCCCTTGTTCATCTACAGTAACTGATGCCGCGATGCCACATTGAGGAAGCTTTGTTGCTTCGTTGAGCTTTTGCAAGGTGTCCTTTTTTACTACAACGTCACTTTCCACTATCAGCAGGTCGGCCTTCTCTGCAAGTGCTTCCTGTTGTGCGTGCTGTAATACTAATAAATAATTGGGAGAAGGATGATTAGTCAAGTCTGATAGATTTATCAATCTGAATCCCAGTGACTTTGATGCCTTTTCTAAAATGAGGGTGTTTTCGACTGTGCTGAAATCATTGTAAACCGTATAATTATAAGGTATATTCAGTTCCGACTCTAATACAGACCTGATGGTCTGCTTGGTTAGCTCTATCGAATCCTTTACTGGTGTTATTACATGTAACTTATCCATAAATTAAGATGTCTTTTCTACAATGAAGCTAATAAACGCTCGATAACCTTTGGATAGTATTCGTACTCTAAGGCATGTACTCGGGTGGCTAATTTATCAACTGTGTCATCAGGTTTCACATCGCAGCGGTATTGTGCCACAATCTGTCCTGCATCATATACCTCACTGGTGTAATGGATGGTAATGCCACTCTCCTTGTCACCACAACGCAACACATCTTCGTGTACTCTGTCGCCATACATACCTTTTCCTCCATGCAGGGGCAACAACGATGGGTGGATGTTCACCATGCGTTGCGGATAGGCTTGTAAAATAAGATTTGGCACTTTAGCCAAGAATCCTGCCAATACCACAAAACCAACTTGGTAGGCTTGTAGCAGATTCAGTATCGCCTCGCCATCCTGCCAGAACTCTTTTGAGAAATATGCACATGGGATACCTAAGTTACGAGCTCTTTGCAAGGCATATGCTTTTTGACTATTTGTTAAAACCAATGACACGTTTACAGTGGGATTAGCCATGAAATAGCGGGCAATGTTTTCTGCATTACTGCCATTGCCTGATGCGAGAATTGCTATGTTTGTTATCATAAAAACCCTTTTTTGATGCACATAAACCTTAATAATGTGCAAAAAAATGCATTTAATTAGTCAAATATTTGTTTGGTTAAAGAAAAATTAATTCCTTTGCATCGCAAAAATAGTTTAAAGTAGGAACAAAAGCAAGAAAGTGCTTGAGTTTTTCTTTAAACGTAAGTTTTGCTACTTAAAAAGAAGATTAATATTTACTAACTAAAAACTAAAAGTTATGACAACAGAAGAAATTTCTGCAAAAGTTTATGCAATCATCGCTGACAAGCTGGGTGTTGAACCTTCAGAAATCACTAACGAAGCAAGCTTTACCAATGACCTTGGCGCTGATTCACTGGATACAGTTGAGTTGATTATGGAGTTTGAGAAAGTTTTCGAGCTGCAGATTCCTGATGAGAAAGCTGAAACTATCCAGACTGTAGGCGACGCAATTTCTTATATTGAGGCTAACCTCCAATAATCCATTATAGCTGATATATGGAGTTAAAAAGAGTCGTAGTAACTGGCCTTGGAATACTTTCACCTCTTGGTAATTCTGTCGAAGAAACTTGGAAGAACCTTCTGAAAGGTGAAAGTGGTGCAGGGCCAATTACTCGTTTTGATGCATCTCTTTTCAAGACACAAATTGCTTGCGAGGTAAAAAACTTCGATCCTGGTCAATACATCGACCGCAAGGAGGCTCGCAAGATGGACATCTATACACAGTTTGCTGTGGCAGTGGCCAAGCAGGCTGTGGCTGATGCTGCCATTGATCTTGAAAACGAAGACCTTACCCGCATAGGTGTGGTGTTTGGAGCAGGAATCGGTGGTATCCGCACTTTTGAAGATGAAATAGGCTATTATTATCAGCATCAGGACATGGGTCCTAAATTCAATCCTTTCTTCATCCCCAAAATGATTTCGGATATTGCTGCTGGTCAGATTTCCATCACTTTTGGATTCCATGGTCCCAACTATTCAGTGGCTTCTGCCTGCGCAACTTCTACCAATGCAATTGCCGATGCTTTTAACCTGATTCGTTTGGGTAAGGCCAGCATCATGGTAACCGGCGGTTCAGAGGCAGCCATTACTGCAGGTGGGGTAGGCGGTTTTAATGCCATGCATGCTTTGACTACTCGCAACGATTCCCCAAAGACTGCATCACGTCCATTCAGTGCAAGCCGTGATGGTTTTATCATGGGTGAAGGTGCAGGTTGCTTGATCCTTGAAGAACTGGAGCATGCAAAGGCCCGTGGAGCAAGAATCTACGCTGAAGTAATAGGTGAAGGAATGTCGGCTGACGCTTATCATCTCACTGCTTCTCATCCAGACGGTTTAGGTGCCATTTTGGTAATGAGAAATGCACTGGAAGATGCTGGTATCAAGCCAGAAGATATTGACTATATTAATGTACACGGAACATCTACACCCGTGGGAGATGTTTCTGAAGCGAAGGCTATCAAGGAAGTGTTTGGTGAACATGCTTACAAGTTGAACATCAGCTCAACCAAGTCAATGACTGGTCATATGCTGGGTGCTGCTGGTGTAGCTGAAGCCATCTTCAGTATCTTGGCTGTAGTGAACGATATCGTTCCACCTACCATTAATCACGAAGAAGGTGACGAAGACGAGAACATTGATTATAACCTGAACTTTACGTTTAATGAAGCGCAGAAACGCACCGTGAATGTTGCCCTGTCCAATACTTTTGGGTTTGGTGGTCACAATGCGTGTCTTATTGTTAAGAAATATGCTAAGTAAGTTTTCTTACTTGCTGCAACTGACATATTGGAAGGTAAGACTCCTGTTCAAGCATGATAGGAAGTCTTACCTTTCTTTATATCATCACCTGGGCATTATGGCCAATGTTATCAGAATTTATCAGGTTGCGCTGAGCCACAAAACGATGTCTATCATATGTGAAAATGGTCGCAAACTCAACAATGAAAGACTTGAATTCTTAGGCGATGCAGTGATCGGCATGGTAACAGCAGATTATTTGTTTATCCATTACAAGAATGCGCCTGAAGGTATGCTTACCACAGCTCGCATCAAGATAGTGAACCGACAATATCTGAATAAAATAGCTATCGAGCTGCATATTGACCAACTTGTGAGGAAAGAAAGGACGGTCGTAACTCCCCTTAACAATTTGTATGGCAATACTTTAGAAGCCATTATTGGTGCTATCTATTTGGATAAAGGTTACCGTGAAAGCGCTCGGTTCGTGGAAAAATGGCTCATCAAAACTCCTGAACACCTGGATGAGATTATCCATACAGAAACCAACCACAAGGCAAGGCTTTTAGAAAGGTGTCAAAAGAACAGAAACTCAATACAATTTAAACTCGTCTCTGAAACAAAAGACGAGAATAGCCACGTTCTGTTTGAGGTGGAAGTCTATGTCGATGATGAGTTGTGTGGACATGGCAAAGGTCGGTCCAAGAAAGAAGCTGAACAACATGCTTGTGAAATGGCATTGCACCACCTCAAAAAATGTCATCAGCCGAAGCAAACGCCTATCTTGCGTCCTTCCACTACTAAATCGTCTTGACTGGAAACATACTTTTGTTTTCCTGCTACATCCCTGATATCTAACGAAGTAATCTTAGCGCCTTGCAAAGCCACCATTCGTCCGTATTGTTGGTTGGCTATCAGCTCAACCGCATGTCCTCCCATACGGGTGGCTAAGTTGCGGTCAAATGAGGTAGGACTTCCACCGCGTTGGATATAACCTAACACGGTCTGGCGTGTTTCAATTCCAGTTTCATACTCAATTTCCTCGGCAATGAACTCGCCTGCGTGTTTGCGGGGGTTCGTGGTTTGAATACCCTCTGCCACCACTACGATAGAATAGTACTTGCCTTTTTTGATGCGGTCAATCAATGCATTGCCCACGTTAGTGATGTTGTAGGGGATTTCAGGCAGCAGTATAACATCACCTCCGCCAGCCATGCCTGAATACAAAGCTATCCATCCGGAACGATGTCCCATCACCTCAATCACCATCACACGTTTATGAGAACTGGCAGTAGAATGCAGACGGTCGATGGCATCCGTTGCAATACTGACAGCAGAATCAAATCCAAAGGTAGTATCTGTCCCCCATACATCATTGTCAATAGTCTTGGGAATGGCTACCACATTGATGCCCAGCCCCATCATTTTGGCAGCTGTGTCCATAGTGCCGTTACCGCCAATGCACACTACACAATCGAGCCTCAGGTCTTTTACGTTCTCTTTAAGTAATGTAGGCTTGTCTGCATCGGGCATGACACCGCCTCGCTTGAAAGGTTGTTCACGAGAAGACCCCAATATGGTACCATATTGGCTTAGCAACCCCGACAAGGCATTCTCATCAATAATCTCCACTTCCTTGGTCAGCAGTCCTTCGAAGCCACTGTGAATACCTATTACTTCCATGCCATAGTGACTGATGGCACATTTGCATACACCACGAATGGCCGCGTTGATGCCTGGACAATCTCCGCCCGATGTTAATACTCCTATTCTCATAGCATTATCTCCCTTTTTTGTTGAACGAACAGCCAAAAATGCTTTATTCAGTGCGTAAAGTTAGAAAAAAAACTTAAAAAAGATAGAGATGCCAATATAAAAGATTAATTTTGCACATTATTTATGATGATAGCATATAAATGGATTTCATTACACGAATAGCAAACAACGTATATTTCGCTCCTCGATTCCATAGATTAGAGCGTTATGTTACGCATGCGACAGAGATTCAGGAGCAGGTTTTCAAACGTTTGATCGACAAGGCTGCACCTACAGAATGGGGCAAGAAATACGATTACGCATCCATTAAGGATTACGCTCAGTTCTGCAAACGCGTACCAGTACAAACCTACGAAGAGGTAAAGCCGTGGGTGGAAAGAATTCGTCAGGGTGAACAAAACCTGCTTTGGCCAGGTAATACTGTATGGTTTGCCAAGTCATCAGGTACAACTAATGACAAGAGCAAGTTTATTCCCGTGACCAGCGATTCCATCCAAGATACACATTATCGTGGTGGTAAGGATGCGGTTGCCCTTTACCTGCATATTAACCCCAAAAGTCGTTTCTCCACTGGTAAGAGTCTGGTGTTAGGAGGCAGTCATGCTCCCAACTTGAACACCAACCACAGTCTGGTGGGCGACTTGAGCGCCATCCTTATCGAGAATATGCCCGCTATGGGTATGTATCTGCGTGTGCCTAGCAAACAGACTGCATTGATGGAACATTTTGAACCCAAGATGGAAGCGATTGCCCGTGAGACTATTGGCACTAACGTGGTGAGCTTGTCGGGGGTTCCCTCGTGGATGCTGGTACTTATCAAGCATATCTTGGAAAAGACAGGTAAGAAGACTTTGGAGCAAGTGTGGCCCAACTTGGAGGTGTTCTTCCACGGAGGAGTAGCTTTCACTCCCTATCGTGAACAGTACAAGCAGTTGATCCAGAAGTCAGGCATGCTATATGTAGAGACTTACAACGCTTCTGAGGGTTACTTTGCTACGCAGAACGACTTGACCGATTCAGCCATGTTGCTGATGATAGACTATGGCGTGTTCTTCGAGTTCATCCCTATGGAAGAACTGGGTAAGGAGAACCCCGTGGTTGTTCCTTTGTGGGACGTGAAGCTGAATAAGAACTATGCGATGGTCATTTCCACTTCTGCTGGCTTGTGGCGTTACATGATTGGCGATACAGTGAAGTTCACCAGTAAGAATCCCTACAAGATTGTGATTACGGGCCGGACCAAGCATTTTATCAATGCCTTTGGCGAGGAGCTGATAGTGGATAATGCAGAGAAAGGCTTGGCGAAGGCTTGTGCAGCTACGGGTGCCCTGATTACCGACTATACTGCTGCTCCCGTCTTTATGGATGAGAACGCCAAGTGCCGTCACCAGTGGCTTATCGAGTTTGCCAAGATGCCCGATAGCCTCGATCGTTTTGCCAAGATCCTTGACAATACCCTGCAAGAAATCAACTCTGATTACGAAGCGAAGCGCCAGAACAACCTTGCATTGCAACAATTGGAGATTATTGTGGCACGAAAAGGATTGTTCAACGACTGGCTTGACAGGAAAGGCAAACTGGGTGGCCAGCATAAGATTCCGCGCTTGAGTAATACACGTACTTATATAGAAGATATGTTAATCTTGAACCGATAAGCGTTAATGGTTATGAGAAATTTGGTAATATACAACACACTGAGCAGACAGAAAGAAAGATTCACACCGCTACACGCCCCTCATGTGGGCATGTATGTTTGTGGTCCTACCGTATATGGTGACCCACATTTGGGACACGCCCGTCCAGCTATCACGTTCGATATTTTGTTCCGATACCTCAAGCACATTGGCTATAAGGTGCGCTATGTGAGGAATATCACCGATGTAGGTCATCTGGAACACGATGCTGATGAGGGGGAGGACAAGATTGCAAAGAAAGCAAGATTGGAGCAGTTGGAGCCTATGGAAGTGGCACAATATTACGTTAATCGTTACCATCATGCAATGGATGCATTGAACGTATTGCCGCCGAGCATTGAACCCCATGCTTCTGGTCACATCATCGAGCAAATAGAGTTGGTAAAGCAGATACTTGACCATGGCTATGCTTATGTGAGCGATGGATCGGTCTATTTTGATGTTCCCAAGTATAACCAGGAGCATCATTATGGCAAGTTGTCCGGCCGTAACCTGACGGATGTCATCAATACCTCTCGCGAACTCGACGGTCAGGAAGAAAAGCACAACCCTGTGGATTTTGCCTTGTGGAAGAAGGCACAACCCGAGCACATCATGCGCTGGCCATCACCTTGGAGCGATGGCTTCCCAGGCTGGCATTGTGAGTGCACAGCTATGGGAAAGAAATATTTAGGTTCCCATTTCGACATTCATGGGGGTGGCATGGATCTGGTGTTTCCACACCATGAGTGCGAAATAGCACAGAGTGTAGCATCTCAAGGTGACGATATGGTACACTACTGGATGCACAACAACATGATTACCATCAATGGACAGAAGATGGGCAAAAGTTTAGGCAATTTCATTACATTGTTTGAGTTCTTCGATGGAAGCAACAAAAACTTGGATAAGGCCTATAGCCCAATGACCATTCGTTTCTTCATCTTACAGGCTCACTACCGTAGTACGGTAGATTTCAGCAACGATGCTTTGCAAGCTGCAGAGAAAGGGTTGGAAAGACTGATGGACGCTGTTCATGCATTGGATAAGATTCAACCATCGACTACCACCAGCGTACAGTTGGCAGACCTCAGTGAGAAGTGTTACGAAGCGATGGACGACGACTTGAATACACCTGTCGTTATCGCCCATCTGTTTGATGCCGCTCGCTCCATCAACTCATTGGCAGATGGCAAGGCCACCATCACGGCAGAAGACCTGGCTGCATTGAAAGCAACTTTCCATACCTTCTGTTTCGACATCTTGGGCTTGCAAGAAGACCATGCTTCTAACGCTGGTCGGGAAGAAGCTTTTGCCGGAGCGGTAAACTTGTTGTTGGCAGAGCGCCAGGAAGCCAAGGCAAACAAAGACTGGGCTAAGTCCGACCGCATACGCAACGAGCTGGCTGCTTTGGGCTTTGAAATCAAGGATGGCAAGAACGGTGCTGAATGGAAACTCAATAAGTAAATTGTAATGAAACAATATAGAACAATCAACAATATAGTGGGGTGGTTGGTTTTTGCTATTGCTGCCATCGTGTATTGCATGACAATCGAACCTACCGCAAGTTTCTGGGACTGCCCGGAGTTTATCACTACAGGCTATAAGTTGGAGGTAGGACATCCACCTGGCGCCCCCTTCTTCATGTTGGTAGCCAACCTCTTCTCTCAGTTTGCATCCGACACTACCCAAGTGGCGAAGATGGTGAACTATATGAGTGCCTTGATGAGTGCTGGCTGTATCCTCTTTTTATTCTGGACCATCACCCACTTGGTAAGAAAGCTGGTGACCGTTGAAGAGGACTCATTTACTCCTACTCAGCTTATCACCATCATGGGGAGTGGCGTGGTTGGCGCTCTTGTCTATACCTTCAGCGATACTTTTTGGTTCAGTGCAGTCGAGGGTGAGGTTTATGCCTTCTCCTCTCTGTTCACAGCTGTCGTATTCTGGCTGATACTGAAATGGGAGGATGTGGCAGACCAACCTCATAGTGACCGATGGTTGATATTGATTGCCTATCTCACAGGCCTGAGCATCGGTGTTCACCTGCTGAACTTGCTTTGCTTGCCTGCTATCGTGCTGGTTTATTATTTCAAACGGGTACCTGATGCGAATACCAAAGGTTCTTTGTTGGCATTGTTTGCCTCGGCCGTACTGGTGGCTGTGGTGCTTTATGGTATTGTGCCTGGCATCGTAAAGGTGGGCGGTTGGTTTGAATTGCTGTTTGTCAATGACCTTGGTATGTCGTTCAATACAGGTGTCATCGTTTATATTCTCGTGGCTTCTGCTGCCATCATCTGGGCGGTGTATGAGAGCTTTGTGGAGAAGAGCGAGAACCGTATGATGTGGAGTTTTATCCTCACCGTAGGTTTGTTGGGAATCCCATTTTACGGACACGGCACCACCTCTATCATCATCGGTGTCATCGTACTGGGCTTGTTGTGGCTCTACCTGCGTCCTGCCACACAACGCAGCATCAGTCCTAAATGGAAGATTTCAGCCCGTGTGCTGAATACTACCATGCTGAGCATCATGATGATAGTGATTGGCTATTCTTCATACGCCCTGATTGTGATTCGCTCAACTGCCAATACACCTATGGATCAAAACTCTCCCGAAGACATTTTTACCTTGGGTGAATATTTGGGACGCGAGCAATATGGTACCCGTCCGCTTTTCTATGGTCCTACATTCGCTTCAAAGGTGGAGTTCCAGGAGAAAGATGGCTATTGCGAACCAGTGGTTGCTGAGGAGCAGATGAAGTGGATCCGTAAGGAAAAGAATAACGATAACGAGCCTGACAGCTATGTACAGGTGGGTGGGCGTATAGAATATAAATACGCGCAAAACATGTTGTTCCCACGTATGTACAGCTCATCTATGAACCATCCGCAGCTCTATAAGGCATGGATGAACATCAAGGGACACGATGTGCCGTATAGCCAATGTGGTGATGTGCAGATGGTGAATATTCCTACCATGTGGGAGAATATACAATTCTTCTTCTCCTATCAAGTCAATTGGATGTACTGGCGTTACTTCATGTGGAACTTCGTGGGCCGTCAGAACGATCTGCAAGGTAATGGCGAATTAGAACATGGTAACTGGCTTTCTGGCATCAGTTGGTTAGATAATTTGATGCTGGGTAACCAAGAGTTGCTGCCTGACGAACTGAAAGAGAATAAGGGACATAACGTCTATTATGCTTTGCCGCTGTTGTTAGGCTTGATAGGCCTGCTTTGGCAGGCATATAAGGGACAGAAAGGCATCCAGCAGTTCTGGGTGGTGTTCTTCCTGTTCTTCATGACAGGACTTGCCATTGTGCTCTACCTGAATCAGACGCCAGGGCAGCCTCGTGAGCGTGACTATGCTTATGCAGGCTCGTTTTATGCCTTTGCCATCTGGGTAGGTATGGGTGTAGCTGGACTCATCCATCTGCTGCATGACCTCTTCTCTAAACCTAAGGGTAATGATAATGGTCAATGGACTATGGACAACGGTCAATGGCTTGCCCTTGCCGTCTCTGTTATCTGCCTCTTTGTCCCCATACAGATGGCGTCGCAGACATGGGACGATCACGATCGTAGCGATCGTTACATGACGCGCGATTTTGGACAGAACTACCTGATGACGTTACAGGAAACAGGTAATCCGATTATCTATACCAACGGCGATAACGATACCTTCCCATTATGGTACAACCAGGAGACTGAAGGTTTCCGTACAGATGCCCGTACCTGCAACTTGAGCTATTTGCAAACTGACTGGTACATCGACCAGATGAAGCGCCCGTCTTATCTGTCGCCATCGTTGCCTATTACTTGGAATCGCACGGAATACGTGGAAGGGGTTAATGAGTATGTGGTGATTCAACCAGAATACAAGAAGAGTATTGACGAACTATACGCCGCTGCCCGCAAGGAGGCGTTGAATGGCAATGCAGAGTCTTTGGTGAATGTGGAACGTGAATTTGGCGATAACCCCTACGAGTTGAAGAACATCCTTAAATACTGGATACGTGGCAAGCACAGCGACCTGCATGTCATTCCAACCGACAGCATTGTGCTCAAGATAGATAAAGAGGCTGTTCGCCGTAGTGGTATGCTGATTCCTGGTGACAGTATCCCTGACTATATGCATATCTCATTGAAGGGACAACGTGCGCTGTATAAGAAAGATCTGATGAAATTAGAGATGCTGGCTGAAGCTAACTGGGAACGTCCTATCTATATCGCCGTGAGCGTAGGTAGTGACGAACACATGGGCTTATCTGACTACTTCTTGTTAGAAGGTCTTGCTTACCGATTCACGCCGTTCAACAGCAAACAGACGGGTGTGAGCATTGACACTGAGAAGATGTTCGACAATATGATGCATAAGTTCAAATATGGTGGCATCGACAAGCCAGGCATCTATATCGACGAGAATGCATCACGCATGTGTTACACCCACCGTCGTATGTTCGCCATGCTCATTGAGCAACTGATGAAGGAAGGCAAACGCGACAAGGCAAAAGAGGCACTGGACTATGCAGAGAAGGTGATTCCTGCCTACAATGTGGTGTGGGACTACCAGAATGGTGCGGTGGATATGGCTTCTGCCTATTACGAATTAGGCGAGAAGGACACTGCGGAAAAGATGATGTCCACCATGGCTGAAAAAGAGATTCAGTATATGACCTATTACCTCAGTCTGGATGATATGCGTTTGGATATTTCAGCAGGTGAGTTTGAATATCATACAGCTGTTCTTGATCGTATAATCTCCATCATGGAGAAATACGAGTCGCCTCGGGTAGATGACCTGAACGATACGTTAAACGAATTGTTTGGAATCTATAAACAAAGAATGGGGGACTGATATTTATTGAGCAACCATGCAATTTACTCATCTCCCCCGACAGGGGGGAACTTTCTAAATCATGTTTATCGAACAACCAAACAAGTTTCTGAAGAAAATGTATCCATCAGCACTTTGGCGAATGGATCCTGCCGAGAAAGCCGTTTACTTGACTTTCGATGACGGACCTATTCCCGAAGTGACTCCTTGGGTGCTCGACAAGCTCGACCAATTCAACGTAAAGGCTACCTTCTTCATGGTGGGTGATAATGTGCGCAAACACCCTGATGTATTCCGTATGGTGGTAGAGCGAGGTCATGGCATTGGTAACCATACTATGCACCATATCAAGATATTCGACCGTAATTCATTACGGTATATGGATGATGTCCGGGAAGCAGAAAGCATCATCGTTGAGAATATGACATTGCCCCCATCAGATAGTAGATATGAATTTTTCAATTCTCAATTGTCTATTTTCAATTCAAAGAAGCTTTTCCGCCCCCCTCATGGCTTTATGAACCATTATCAGTACGAAAAGGTCAAGTGGGCAGGCTACAAGATAGTGATGTGGGACTTGGTGACTCGTGACTATAGCTATAAGCTCCGCCCTCCCCAGGTGCTTTCCAACGTACTTCGCTATGCCCGCAATGGCAGCATCATTACTTTCCACGATAGTCTGAGGTCATGGCAAGGTGGCAACCTGCAATATGCCCTCTCCCATGCTCTTTGGTTCTTGAAGGAAGAGGGCTATGAATTCAGGTTACTTTAGGCTTTTGCATGACATGGAAGGCTGATGCCGTAAAACTGCCGGCACATCCTCTTATTATGTTGTTCTTATTCTTCTTTCTCCTTGATGATAAACACTGCACATGCGCCAATGATAAGCATGATGCCTGCAATGACCATCATGTTGACTTCTGGTGAAAGACCTCCAGCTGGTGTCATCAGACTTAAAATGGTGCCACCCAAAGCTGCTGCTACAATCTGCGGTACACAAATGGTTCCGTTGAACAATCCCAAGTAGGTACCCATGTGACCTCCTGTAAGGGCGTTTGTCAGGATAGTGAACGGCAAAGCCAACATGGCTGCCCAAGCACACCCGATAAGCAAGAAGCTCAGGAACAATGCATACTGGTTGTGTACGAAATAAATAGAGATGAAGCCTATACCACCCAGCACGAGACTCAGGGCATAAATCAACTTGCGGTTTTTGAACATTGGAATCACTACTGCCCACAATACTGAGCCAATAGCTTGTACGGCAAAGATGACACCTACCCAGTTGGCTGCTTCCTGGTACTGGGTGCTGGTGGTGTCGAGCACCAACTTCTGCACACCATCCACTACACTGCTTACGGTAGGAGCATCAAACACATTAGCAGCTATAGAACCATTGGTGTAGGTCCACATAAACATGAAGGCAAACCAGCAGAAGAACTGTACTAAACCCACTGTCCAGAAAGCCTTGGGGGCTTTGACTAACAATTTCAACATGTTGGTCTTCTCTTTCTTGGTCTCTTCGGTAATGCCGTGATATTCTGCATATTCCTTCGGCGGATACTCCTTTACCTTAACAGTGGTATATATAACGCAGAGTATGAGGATAAGGGCACCTATATAGAAAGAGTATATTACTGAGTCTGGAATAACGCCTTGAGCTGCAACATTCTGAATACCTATCCATGCAAAGATGTATGGGAACAGATAACCTACCAGGCTACCGGCATTGCAGAGGAAACTCTGGATAGAGTAGGCAAGTCCTTTCTGTTTGGTATTCACCATATCTCCCACCATCATCTTAAATGGTTGCATTGCCATGTTAATGCTTGTATCGAGGAACATCAGTGAGAACAAGCCGAATATCATAGCAGTTCCTACTGCCATTCCGAAACTTCCGGCATTAGGTAACAGACACATCACGATGACGGCGATGAGTGATCCAATAAATAAATAGGGTATGCGACGTCCCCAACGAGTCCAGGTACGGTCGCTCCATGAACCGACGAATGGTTGTACGATGATGCCTGCCAAAGGAGGCAACAACCAGAAATAACTCAAGTTATGTGGGTCTGCACCCAAAGTGGAGAAGATACGACTGATGTTGGCACTTTGCAGGGCATATGCAATCTGTACGCCGAAAAAGCCAAAGCTGATATTCCAAAGTTGCCAAAAACTTTTGTCAGGAATCTGTTTCATGGTATTTAAAGTTTTAAAATCCAATTTTAAGGTTATTACATGACAAAGATAGTGTTTTTTTAGTATCTTTGCCAACATAACAATAAAAAAT
>OMSH01000209.1 GCA_900313715.1 uncultured Prevotellaceae bacterium | reverse complement strand
CATAAATGGGCATAGCGTTGTTTGAGTTCTTCAGGCAAGGAGTCACGATCGCCCACGATGGCATTTGGTATGCCCATCTCTGCCAAGAACCTCTCAGCCGCACTATCACAGCAAACCACAATGTCGGCGTTGGCCAAGATCTGCAGAGGAAGGGGGTGAGTGGGGTATGTGCCTGCGGCTAGAACAACTGCTCTGAAAGTCTTACCCACTCCACACTTCGGCGCACTCACCCTTTCTGAGAAAGAGAGCTTATTTGTATGATTATTCTCCATTATCCATTAACTTAATCCATTTAAAATAGCCGAAGACCGCAATGATCACATAGAGACCATAAAGACCAGCCTTGAAGGGAATGCCCTTCTGCACATAGAGGATGGTACAAACCGCATCGACCACTATCCAGAAAAACCACTGCTCAATATACTTACGCGAGAGTGCCCAAAGCCCCACAAACGAAAGAGCGTTGGTGAAGGCATCAAGTACAGGCACAGTAGAGTTGGTCCATGTAATCAGCACATAGTAAGTCAGCCACCAAGCCACCAAGAAGAACAACAAGATGGGCAGATACATACGCACAGGGGTATGACTGATGCGCAGGGATGCCTCCTCTTGCTTGGCGCCTAATTTCCAGGCAATATAGCCATAGATCGCTGCCAAGGTATAATAGACAGCCATGCCCGCATCACCATAGAGACCATGGGTAAAATATAGATACACATCAAGGGCAGGCATGATGATGCCAACTATCCAAAGTCCGATATGAGCCTTGTATTCCAGCCATATATAAATCAGGCCAAGAATGGTGGTGACTATGTCCAGCCAATCGAATTGCATCTTTCAGAATCTAAGTATGACATTTGCCAAAGCGTTAATGCCCGCCTGAGCAGCATAGCCGGCATAGTTATATCGAATCTTCTTTCCATTATCGGTATAATAGCCACTGCCAGCGTAGCCATTGTTCTCGTATTCCTCGTTAAATATATTATAGATGGTGCAACCCACGGTGACGTTCTTCACCGCCTTCATAGAGAAGGTATAGGACAGGCTGAGGTTGCTGACACAATAGGCGTCTAACAGGGTTTCGGTTACATCGGCATTGGTCATGAACTGACGGCTTACATATTGTGTTTGTAAAGCAGCATTAAAGCCCTTATGCTGGTAAGCCAGTCTGTTATTGATAATCACACTGGGCGAGAAAGCTATGTGTGTATTACCATGCTCAATATACCAAGGCTCGTAAGTGTCATCATCATAAAGTGTCTCTGTGAAATCGATGATACGGTTACGGCTGAGTGTGGCATTGGCTTCCCATGAGAACCCCATAGGGAAGTGGATGCCAGCCATCAGTTCGGCACCCATACGGTAGCTCTTAGGCATATTCACCGCCATAGGCTCACCAATCTCATTCAGTTCGCCAGTCAGCACCAGTTGGTCTTTGTAATCCATATAGTAGAGGTTAATACCGCCATTGAACCACGAGCCTGTATATTGATAACCCAACTCATAATCAATGAGCCGCTCTGACGTAGGGAGGTCGTAGCTATTGCCGTCAGTATAGTTGTTGCGTGTAGGCTCCTTGTGTGCCACACTCAAAGAGCCATACACGCGGTGATGACGGTCAAACTCCCATGAGAGTCCACCTTTAGGATTGAAGAAATCAAAATGCTCATTCACATCAAAAAGCTGGTGCACATTACCCTGCATCTTATCGTTCGTACCATTAATTTTATAGTCAATATGACGGTATTGCAAATCGGCATAGGCAGTCAGACCGTTGAGAAAAGTATAGCTTGCCTTGCCATATATATTCCCGTCATTCTTGGTAGCATTGTTGAAATAATAGTCACGGTCAGGGTTGGCATCCCCACCACTCTGCTTTACCCATAGCACGCGTCCGTAATGGTCGCCATCATATCTGTTGAAGCCACCACCAAACGAAGCATTCCAGCCTCCTTTTTGGTAGTTGAGCGAGAACACTCCACCCAGGAACCAGTTATCCATCACCTTCTTGCGCACCAAGTCGCTCTTCATGATGATTTGCCCTCCCTGCTCGAAAGGCAGCATGCCATACTCAACCAGCTGTCGGCCCATCTTGTACTCCTGATAGTAACCATCACCCTTAGTATAGTGCAGACCTACGTTCAACTTCAAGGCATCCGAGAAGCTGTGGTTGAGCAGTAACTGATAGTTCTTCTGTGTGTAGTTGTCGGTCTGGTCTTTATAATACTTCCGCTGACCATTATCATCAAAGTACTCTCCGCAGGAATTGTAGGTACGTCCATACAACTCCATCTCCTTTTTCGAGGCGTAGTTCCAAGCGTGATAGGTACGTTCCTTGCCGGAAAAGGAAATCAACTTGATATTCGTATTGGCACCATACCATGCTGCTTGCAAGTAGTAAGACTGCAATGACACGCTGGCACGGTCAATATAGCCGTCAGACGAAATATTGCTCAGTCGCGCATCAAAGGCCCAGTGGTTGTTGATTAGTCCAGTACCCACGTTTAGCGTTTCCTTATGGGTGCCAAACGAACCAGCTGAAGCGTTTACCTCGGCATAGGGGATAGTGGCTAAGCCGCCCGTCTGCATGTTGATGGTAGCGCCAAATGCACCAGCACCGTTGGTACTGGTACCCACACCTCGCTGTATCTGTATGTCTTTTATGTTCGAAGCAAAATCGGGCATATTGACCCAAAACACCCCATGGCTCTCGGCATCATTGATAGGGATTCCATTGGCTGTGACATTAATGCGGGTGGCATCGGTGCCTCGCACCCTGATGGTGGTATAGCCAATGCCTGCACCTGCATCGCTGGTGGTGATGGTTCCTGGTATCATGGATAACAGATAAGGCAGGTCTTGTCCTAAGTTGCGCTGTTTGATTTCATCGCGTGAGATATTGGAGAATGCTACAGGTGTGATCTTGGTGGCACGGGTGGCCATGACCTCCACACCATCTAACAGTACTTCACGCAACGAGTCATTGGGTAGTTCTTGTGCATACACAGGCAGCCAACAAGCTGCCAGCATGAGGCATGCAATCATTTTGTTCTGTTTCATGATTCTTTCCTTTTTAAGTTCGACATTAAAAAGGGGATAATACATCCTTACTTCCCTACGTCGGCATTACCCGCATCAGGTTTAATGGGTATGATCTCAGCCCGTCATTTTAAGGCACCCCTTACGAAATCGCGGGCAAAGATAGGTATTTTATTTTATTTTTTCATTATCTTTGCAAACAAAAATTAAGAAATGATGGAAATGGACGAACTACATATAATAGTGAACGACATTGTCACATGGTGTGTAAAAGCAGGATGGAACATCTTGGGAGCCATTGTGATATATGTAGTGGGACGCTACCTGATAGGTATTATAAAGAAACTGACACGAAACCTATTAGACAAGCGGAAAGTGGAAGCCAGCGTAGAAACTTTTTTGCTGAGCTTCGTAAACATCACCCTGACTATCTTATTGGTAATTGCCATAGCGGCACGTTTGGGCGTAGAGACCACGTCGTTTGCCGCCTTACTGGCTTCGGCTGGTGTGGCCATCGGTATGGCGCTGAGCGGCAACCTGAATAACCTGACTGGAGGCCTCATCATCTTACTGCTGAAGCCTTTCAAGGTAGGAGACTTCATTGAGGCACAGGGACAGTTAGGTACCGTAAAGGCGATACAGATATTCCATACCATCATTACGACAGTGGACAACAAAGAGGTATTTATACCCAACGGGGCACTGAGCAGCGGTAGTGTGGTGAATTATAACATCAACCCCACCAGGCGACTGGAATGGGTGATTGGCGTGGAATACAACGAGGACTACGACAAGGTGGAGGAAGTGGTAAAGCGCATCATCAGCGAAGATTCTCGCATCTTGTCAGACCCTGCTCCTTTCGTGGCACTAAAAGAACTGGCTGACAGCAGTGTGAAAATTATCATTCGTTGTTGGGTAAATGGTGCCGACTATTGGGATGTGAATTTTGATATGAACCAACGTATATATTCCACCTTCAACAAGGAGGGCATCAGTTTCCCATTCCCACAATTGACGGTGCATCAAGTATAAAACATTTAGTATGAAAAAGAAGAAGCAAAGCTGGTCTATTTGGGCAATAGCATTGTGGACTGTATTCCAATTGACGGCCTGTCAAAGCAACACAGAAACCAGCCAAGAGATTATCTTGCGGAATATTTCAGCCGCAAAAGACTCAGTAGCCAGGATTACACCAGAGGGGGTTGAACTGAAACCTTTCGTGTTTACCCCTCAATGGACTCCCCAGGCACAGTTTGCCGGTTATTACGTGGCTAAAGAATTAGGTTTTTATCGTGAAGCTGGTTTGGATGTAATAATTGAACATCCTAACGCAACTTATTCTGCCATCTCTCGCATTCGCAACAGTGAGAGTGATGCCACTACCTTACAACTGGTACAGGCATTGGAAATTATCGACAACGGAATTCCGATGGTAAATACCCTTCAGACTTCCATGAACAATGGCATGGCCTTGGTGTCGCGAAACAACGAAAACCCACTCACCCAGCATGGAGCAAAAGTGGGTATCTGGTCGGCTGGTTTTGACCAGATTCCCATTTGTATGAACATTAAAGAGGGACTTGATTACAATTGGATACGTATAGCCAGTAACATCAACCCATTTTTAGTTGGTGCAGTTGACATCATTTGTGTAATGACCTACAACGAATACAACCTGCTGAAGCAGGCTGGCATAGAGTTGAATGACGAAAACACTTTCAAATTCAAGGATAGCGACTACAATATTCAGGAAGACGGAGTCTATATGAAACGCGACAACTACCTGCAGCACCAGAAAGAAGCCGAAGCTTTTGCCCAAGCTTCCAGAAAAGGATGGGAATGGTCCAAAGCCCATAAAGAGGAAGCATTGGAAATTGTGATGCAATATGTTGCCAAGGAGAATATTGCTACCAATAGGGTGATTCAGCGCTTAATGCTGGAAGAAATCATCCACCTGCAATTAGACCAGGAAACAGGTGAGCAACCTTTTACGCTAAGGCGTGACATGGTGGAATCCGCTGTCAACATATTACATGAAAACGGATTGATTCAGCATGAAATAGATTATGAAGAACTGATACCATAAAACAATTATGATACATAATTTTTTTCTATATATACGAAGTTCTTTGACACGCAGACTCAGTCTGTGGATAGTGATGTTTGCCGCAGCTATTTTCATCATTTCTGTCGGATATATGTTTAGCGAGTCTCGGGAAGCTGTAAGAAACGAGGCCATCAGTCACGCCACTGAGGTGCTTAACAGCACAGCCTTACGTGTGAATAACATTCTGGAGAATGTGGAAGTTGCGACCAGAAACATTGATTGGCTGGTAGGACGCCATTTGGATGCGCCTGATTCCATGTTTGTGTACTCACGCCGCATTTTGGTGAACAACCCTTATCTGGATGGTTGCTCCATTGCCTTTGAACCCTACTATTTTAAAGAGAAGGGGCAGTATTTCTCGGCATTCTCACTCAATGAGAATGGCACAATTACAACAGTACAGGAAGGTAGCAACATGTATCAGTATTTCTACATGGACTGGTACCTACTGCCCAGAATGATGAACAAGCCTGTATGGACTGAGCCTTTCAACGACTACAATCCGGAGAGTATAGCTTCTTCACAAACCATCACCTCATATACCAAACCGCTTACCGACAAAAATGGAGATGTTGTAGGTGTTATATCTGTTGACTTGGCCCTCGAGTGGCTCTCCCAAACAATTTCTTCCGTAAAGCCCTAT
>OMSH01000211.1 GCA_900313715.1 uncultured Prevotellaceae bacterium | reverse complement strand
GTGAGAGTGGTTTTTCCGGCGCCATCACTACCTAACAAGGCAATGTTCTTAATTTCGTTAGTTTGATAAACTTTCATGGTATTTAATTATTAAATTTATAATCCTACAAAAGGAACTTCATTAAAAAGCGGTGCAAATTAACAAATCTAAGTAAGAAAAGCAACTTCTTTAGCCACTTTTTTACGATTTCGCATCTATTTAGTCTATCTCAATATCATTCTCAATTGGAGAAATCACAAATGTAAATTCATAATCCTGATATGGCAACAAATAGTCTTTCAATGGCAAAGCGCCCCAACTATTGATGCATCCTAAGCCCATCTGCACCTTGTCAATCAACAAATTAGTTACATCAGCAGGTTCAATCTCGTGTGAGTGCATCTGATGCTTCGTCATTCCTTCATCCAACTGCTCAATGGTATAATGCAAGGCTGATGCCGAGAATGGTTGTTCTGCCACAATCTTAATACCCTTACCCTTTTCATTAATCATCTTCCAGTAACGGATATCGGTCTTGTTACCGTTCTCCTGCGGACGTATATATGGATAGAACTGTTCGGACACCGTCTGACGATAGATAGCGATGAAAGTACTGTTGTTGCGGTCGGAATAATTCTCTATCGGACCCCTACCCCAATACTCTATTGTTTCATAGTTCTTTGGCATTGGCAACTGCATACCGAAGCGGAACAGGTCGGCCACCTTCTCATCCTTACCAGCCAATAATTGCTGTGTTATCTTCACCGCTCCCTTATTATTAATAAGGTAAGTCAAGGCCAACTGGCTCTTCACTCCTGGCATCGCATATTCAGCCTTTACAAATGCCATACTGTCTTTCTCCTCTTGTGAGAGCTTCGTCAACTTCATCTCGGGATTCTTCCAAGCAGCATAGCGTCTTTGCAAGTTGGCGCCAAAGTCATTGTCGGTAGGAGCACGCCAGAAGTTAGGAGTCAATGCCTCGCCATCCTTCAACACTTGTTGACCTTGCAACTCATAGCCCACAACGAAACCGTTATGTTTGTCGAACTCAATCCGGAACTTTTCGCCAGTAACAACCAAGTAGTTGTTATCCTTGTCATTAATTATCGGCTTCACGGTTTCCACATTGTTTACCACCACATTCTTCAAATCCACATTGGATCCCTGGAATGGATTAATCACCAACTGCTCTTTCGCCACCTCAAAGTTGATAGGCAACAGTCCGTCTGCCTTCTTCAGCCTAAAGCTCACATTGAGCAACCATTCACAATGCTTACAGGTCTCTCCATAATCGAGCTGAACTGTTACCGTCTGCTGTGGAGCAACGTTCAAGTTATCTACCCTACCCGTCTTCTCTACTTTTCCGTTGTGTATCAACTGCCAACCCATGTAATAGTCAGAAAGATCCCGGAAGAAGTTTTCGTTATACACGCTGATGATGCCCTTGTCGGCATCCACCATTTTTGCCCAGATATTCTGGTAGTAGTAGCCCACCTCATACATGTGAGGGTTAGGCACACGGTCAGGACTAATCAAGCCATTGTCACAGAAATTCTGGTCACTGGCATCAAACTTATTGAAGTCTCCACCGTAAGCATATATCATCTTGCCATTCTTTTCCCAACGGATAGACTGATCTACAAAGTCCCAGATAAAGCCACCCTGGTATTTCGGATACTTACGGATAATGTCCCAATACTCTTTGAATCCGCCTTCTGAGTTACCCATTGCATGAGCATATTCGCACTGTATGAGTGGCTTGGTCTTTGAAGGGTCCTCACTGTATTTAATAGCACTTTCAGGTGTCATGTACATAGGGCAATGAATATCAGTTTTGCCTCCATAGCCGGCACGTTCATACTGAACAGGTCGAGTTTTGTCCTCAGCCTTAATCCAGTCATAGGCAGCTTCAAAGTTGGCACCATAACCAGCTTCGTTACCCAACGACCAAAAAATGATGCTTGGATGGTTGTAGTTGCGTTGCACATTGCGCTGATTACGTTGCATATGTGCCAATTTGTAGTCATCACGGATGGCCAAAGTCTCCTTACCATAGCCCATTCCATGTGATTCGATATTGGCTTCGGCCACCATATAGATACCATATTGATCGCACAGATCATACCAATAAGGATCATCTGGATAATGACAAGTCCTTACACTGTTGATGTTGAATTTCTTCATAATCTGGATATCCTGAATCATACGTTCGCGAGACATCACATAGCCTCCATCCGGGTCCAGCTCATGACGATCGGCTCCCTTAAAGAGTACAGGCTGTCCATTCACTAACACTTGAGCGTCCTTGATTTCTATCTTACGGAAACCAACCTTTACAGGGATTACCTCTACCACATTGGCGTCATTCTTCAATGTAGCCTTCAATGTATATAAATAAGGAGTCTCAGCCGTCCACTTATTAGGATTAGCCACATCAAAAGTAACAATGGTTTGGGGAGCAGCTTTAACACTCTGACTGGCCACTTCTTTACCCGTGGCATCCAACAAAGCCAGATCAATAGTACCACCACCTTTGGTTGTCAACTTCACGTCCAATTTACCATCCTTATATTGCGCATCCAAATCGGGAGTAACACGTATATCACTGATTTGCTGTTTGCTGCGAGCATACATATATGTATCACGTGCCACACCGCAATAGCGGAAGAAATCCTGATCCTCAAGATAGGTTCCATCGCACCAACGGAACACTTGGAATGCAATCAGATTCTTCTTTCCTGGCTTCACGAATGATGTCAGGTCGAACTCGGCCTCCAACTTGCTATCCTCACTATAACCGACAAAGCGACCGTTTACCCACAGGTAGATGTTGGATGTTACCGAACCGAAATGAACAATAATCTGCTTGCCGTTCCATGAAGCGGGAACGGTTATTTCTTTTCGATACGAGCCTACATGATTATCTTTGATGGGAAACTCAGGCGGATTGTTCTTAAACTGGTTCTTCCACGCATAACCAATATTCACATATAATGGGTCGCCATAGCCGTTCAACTCCCACATACCAGGCACAGGCATCGTATCCCATCCGCCATCGTTATAGTCTGTCTTCCAGAAATCAGCGGGTCTGGCATCAGCATCTTTCACCCAATTAAATTTCCAAGTTCCATGCAAGGTCATGTAGTTGGTAGCCTGCTCTTTCTCGCCCTTCGCGGCCTTGTCGTTCTCGAAAGCAAAGAAACTGGAATGCATCGGCAAACGGTTTACCTCGTTCACCCTGGGGTCTTTCCATTCGTTGCTCTGCGCTTTGGCACCCAATGCCATCAGTACCAACAAACCTGTTAGCAAATGTCTTTTCATAGTATCTATTTTTTTAATTATACTTTTCTAATCTACAAATTTACGCTTTTCGCAGGAAATAAACTACCTTTGCAAAAGAAAATCTTTACCATCATGGCAGGAATTTACATACATGTGCCTTTTTGCAAAACACGTTGCGCTTATTGCGACTTCTACTCCACCACACTTTCGGAGCTGAAATCTCATTATCTCGAGGCGCTTTGCCATGAGCTGGCCATGCGTCATAACTACTTGCATAATGAGCCGATTAACACCCTCTACTTTGGTGGAGGTACCCCTTCACAACTATCAGAGTCAGACTTCAAGAAAATCTTTGCTTGCATAGAAAAAGAATATGGCTTGGAAGCTTGTCGGGAAATCACCTTAGAGGCTAACCCGGATGACCTCACTAAAGATTATGTTGAGATGCTCACTACACTTCCCTTCAACCGCATCAGCCTGGGCATCCAGACTTTCCACGAGCCCACCCTGCGACTAATCGGGCGTCGACACTCAGCCATACAAGCCATCGAGGCGGTGCATCGTTGCCAGCAACAAGGGTTTACCAACATCAGCATAGACTTAATCTATGGTTTACCAGGAGAAACACCCAAGTTATGGAAGGAAGATTTGCAAAAGGCCTTTTCTTTGAATGTACAACATATTTCTTGCTATCACCTTACTTACGAGCAAGGCACGAGATTGTGGAAAATGCTACAAAATCATGAGATTGCAGAGGTAGATGAAGATACCAGCGTAGAACTTTTCCGCATTTTATGTCAGGAAATGCACAAAGCCGGCTATGAACATTATGAAATATCCAACTTTGCCATTCCTGGTTATCGTTCTCGTCATAACAGTGCCTATTGGCACGAAGTGCCATACTTGGGCGCAGGTCCTGGAGCCCATTCTTTTGATGGCAGAAGCCGTGAGTGGAACGTTTCCTCCCTACAAAAGTACATTGAGGTATTAGAACAAGACAAACGAGATTTTGAACAAGAGACTTTAGACACAGACACAAGATATAATGAATTCATTATGACGCGTCTCCGCACTTGCGAGGGATTTAGTTTCAGCGATTTACAACATCGTTTTGGAAAAGTCTATTACGACTATTGCTCTTTGCTCGCCAAACCTTATATCAATAGAGGTTTATTGATAAAAAAAGAAGATACCCTTCGCCTTTCAAGAGAGGGCATCTTCGTATCAGACGAAATCATCAGCGATTTGATGAAAATAATATAAAAAACTTCATTCCGATTCTCATCTTTATATACTAACAAGATCTTGTCGTTCTAAGAAAAAGTGAAGGGTGAAGGTTATAGATTCCATTATTCTCTCAAAGTATTTCTCTTGCAATCCACGCACAAGCTTCTGCATCTGCAAGTGCGTGGTGATGATTCTCTAACTGATAGCCACACTCTGTAGCTACTGTATGAAGCTGGTGATTTTCTAAATAAGGGAAGACTCTTCGTGAAACGCAAAGAGTATCATAAAACTCATAGTCAGGATAGTCCATCTGATAAACACGGAAAACAGCTTTGAGACAACCTTCATCAAAAGATTTGTTATGAGCCACAAGAGGCAGACCTTCAATTAGAGGCTCAATCTGCGCCCAAACCTTAGGGAATATCGGTGCATCGTCAGTATCAGCACAACAAAGCCCATGTACTTGTGAGCACCAGTAGTTGTAATAGTTAGGCTCTGGCTGGATGAGAGAATAAAAAGAATCGACTATCTCACCGTTGCGCATGACAACGATGCCAACAGAACATACGCTACTGCGTTCATTGTTAGCCGTTTCAAAATCAATTGCCACAAAATCTTTCATGAT
>OMSH01000215.1 GCA_900313715.1 uncultured Prevotellaceae bacterium | reverse complement strand
CAAAGTGCAAGGTAGAATTGCAGTTCTCGCTTGCCTACTCGCTCAGCCCAAGGTGACAATAGTGGCATGATGAGGTAAAGCCCCACTAACATATACACAAACCACAAATGTCCAGCTGCATAGTTGAAGTTGAGTAAAAGATTGCCAAGGTTCTCTACAGGTTCTCCCCAGTAGAATGCATAAACCAAAGACCATATTAAAAAAGGAATCACCACGCGTACTACCCTTCGACGCAAGAACTCGCCAGTGGAGTAATGCAAGGGAAATTGCAGATAGCTACTGGCTACAACAAATAAAGGTACACACGCGCGTACGAACGTATCGAAAAATGATACCCACTTGGCATCGCTGGCGGTCAGGATGCGCGCTCCTTCACCTCCTAAGTAAAACGGCTCTGTACTATGGACGGTCATTACCATCAGGCAGGCCATTACACGCATCCAATCTATCCATATTTCCCTTTTCATCTTTTCTTGACTTATTAACTGTTGATGCTGCCTTGTTGTTGAACAGACCTGTTGGCGCATGACATCATGCCAAGAGCAGCCATTATTGCCATCCCCATTAATTACTTGTTTATAATTCCAAGTGATTTAGAATGATAATTTCTGCAAAGATAAATGATAGCTTGTTTATATGGTAGTTAAAGTAAGTTAATCTATTGTAGGCCCATTTTTTTCTATCATGCGCCATAGTTGTGTCGTGTGCGATTCATTGTTAATTGTTCTTAAAGATTGGGGTAAATCGCTTGCGATATTTCTTATTATTGCTACATTTGCATCGTGAACGATATAAAAAGCTAAGAATATGACAAAGATTTATGATTTCAAGGCGCTTACGAGCAAAGGTAAAGAGATTGATTTCGCCCAGTTTGAGGGCAAAGTGTTATTGATAGTGAATACTGCCAGCAAGTGTGGCCTAACACCACAGTTCGCAGGGCTGGAGGCATTGAACCTGAAATATAAGGACCAGGGGTTGGTAATAATTGGTTTCCCCTCTGGAGACTTTGCTAACCAGGAACTGGCTGATGGGGCTAAGGCTGAGGAGTTCTGCCAACTGAACTACGGTGTGACTTTCCAAATCATGAAGAAAGTGCACGTGAATGGCGATGAGGCAGATCCTATTTTCAACTACCTGAAGGCACAGGCTCCTACTGAAGAGAACAGTGGTTTGGTGGGTAAGTTGGCTGCTATGGTGTTCAAGCTTATCAGCAAAAGCATGAAGAAGCAGAGCGACATCAAGTGGAACTTCACCAAATTCCTTATATCAAAGGATGGTACAACAATCAAGCGTTTTGCCCCCACTGTGAAGCCTGCTGATTTTGAAAATGAAGTTAAGTCAATGCTTGCTTAATCCTGATATTTATGCACGAAGAATTACGACTTGACAATCAGATTTGTTTTCGCCTCTATACAGCTGCGAGACTGATTACACAAGCATACACGCCTATGCTCAATGAACTGGGCATCACCTACCCGCAATACTTAGTGCTAATGGTCCTGTGGGAGCAGGATGCCCAGCCGGTGAATGATATTGCCCGTCGTTTGCTGTTGGAAACGAATACAGTGACACCACTGTTGCAGCGAATGGAAAAGCAGGGTATTGTGGTACGCAAGCGGGGAAAAGAAGACAAGCGGCAACAGATAGTTTCATTGACAGAAAGGGGTAAGGCTATGGAGGAAAAGGCTTATAGCTCTATTCCAGCCGGCATGGCGCAGAAACTGTCTTTTTGTCCCTTACGTCTGGAGGAGTACCTCCAGTTGGCCAAAGAACTCGACACAATAATAGAATCACTTAATATAAAAGGTATATGAAATACTTGCAATTATTTTTCCGTCTCCTTTTGGGAGTGTTTATGACCTATGCAGGTTTTAGCCACCTGACAATAGCGCGCCAGGAGTTCGTGGCACAGGTGCCTACATGGCTGCAGTTCAGCGCAGGTTTCACCGACTTTGTGGTACTGGCATCAGGTGTTGTTGAGATTGCCCTCGGTCTCAGTATGTTGTTCCTTTGGAAAAAGAAGGCACTGGTGGGCGCCCTGTTGGCTCTTTTCTATGTGCTGATTTTCCCGGGTAATATAAACCAGTATGTAAACCACATTGACGCTTTTGGCCTCAATACAGATCAGGCTCGCCTTATCCGATTGTTTTTCCAGCCAGTACTCGTTTTTCTGGCTTTGTGGTCAACTGGGGGAGTAAAGTACTGGAAATTATGGTTCAAAGGAAAGTTAAAAGAATAATAACCATTTAAAACTGATAATTATGGCACATGCATGTGAGAATTGCAAATTCAGAGCGAATTATGACAAGAACCCACAGTCACTGATGGGTCGTTTCTGGCGTTGGCACATCAATTTCTGTCCTGGGTGGAAAGGCTACTTCACCAGCCTGGATGACGAGAAGAAGGCAGCGTTGAGGGCAAAGTATAATTTTACGAAATACCAGAACTAATTAAATGTTGTTTTAGCCATTAATAATTAAGTGAAAAGAAAGTTTTTTCAGAATTAATGTGTAATTTTGCCGCGCATTGATAATGATGACTTTATTTTGATTTAATATTATAAGCATTATGAAAAAACAACGTTTTACAACAGTAAGAGTGTTGATGGCTGCTATGGTAGCCATGATGATGACTGCTTGCGCCCAGCAGAAGGCTGAGGTGACTTTGCAGGTAAAGACCCAGGCCGGTGTGGTTGAGGGTATTGCTGAAGACGGCATCAAGAAGTTCTTGGGTGTTCCTTTTGCAGCAGCTCCAGTAGGCGACCTGCGTTGGAAGGCTCCTCAGCCAGTTGAGGCTTGGGAAGGTGTGCGTGAGGCCAAGGCTTTCGGCAACGACCCTATGCAGCCTAATATGTTTGGTGACATGAACTTCCGTGGCGCTGGCCGCAGTGAGGATTGTCTGTATCTGAACATCTGGACACCTGCCAACTATACTGACGAGGCACTGCCTATCCTGATTTATTTCAATGGTGGTGGCTTGATGGCTGGAAGTGGTAGCGAACCTCGCTATGACGGTACTTCCATTGCTCAGCTGGGCGTTATCGGTGTTACTGCCAACTATCGTGAGGGCGTGTTCGGCTTCTTCGCTCATCCAGAGCTTACTGCCGAGTCTTCTTATAAGGGCAGTGGTAACTATGGCTTCCTGGATCAGGTAGCTGCTATCCAGTGGGTAAAGGACAATATCGCTGCTTTCGGAGGCGATCCTAACCGTATCAACATCGTGGGTGAATCTGCTGGTTCATTCTCTACCTCATTGCTGATGTGCTCTCCATTGTCAAAGGGCAACTTGGCAGGTGTAATGGGCTCAAGTGGCGCCGAGGTGTTGCCTTACGGAGCTTCTACCCAGGCTGATGCTGACGCTGCCGGCAAGGCTCT
>OMSH01000218.1 GCA_900313715.1 uncultured Prevotellaceae bacterium | reverse complement strand
CTCTTCGCCATAATCGACAAACAGATGCCAACCTTTATACTCGTATTCTGTGACGCAACCACCAATCTGGTTTGTGCCACGATGGATTGTTATCTTCATTGAATCTCTAACTTATTTGCAGTCAATTTGTACGATATCTTTGCGAAAGTTACTCTGACACCATTTGAATATGAGTAATTATTTAGTATCTCAAAAACCATCTCATTGTCAACGAGAGGATGGTACTCATCTGATAACATGAAGGCATTCAATGAATGAAAAGATTGATGTCTTAAATAAAAAGACTCTTCATTCTGTTTGGAAGTCCGTTCTGGACGAGCAATAATTCCAGAGATAATATCCCTCATAATATTGGAGTACATGAATAGCTCCGAGATAATACCAACCTTTTTATTTTTTGTTTCACCTCCATTGTATTTTAATTCAATAATGGAAAGAACATCCTTTTTCATACCCCAAAGGTCAATAGCAGACATTCCACCTGTAAAGAATTGTTTTCCTAGTCTTTTCACCCCAACAGGGAATTGTCTATCAATAACATCAAGGTCAAAATATGATTTCATTTGATCAGACAATTTATTAGCCAATAAATACTCAACAGATGTCTCGCTGAGTATTTCCAAATTACCCTTTAACTCTGGTTCTTTGGAATAATAATTGTTTTGTAAGTCATAAAGTTCTCCTTTAAAACCATCTACTTCCCATTTGTTGTTATCATCTATTGAGAACCAACTATATTGTTGTGAAAAACGTAATGCCCTATACAAGAATCTATTATAGTGTTGCTTATTGTTTGGAGTCATGAACTTATCATTCGGCGAGTCCCACTTCAAATTTACTCCTTCTATATATTCTGGTAGCCATGCTTTTAAGCAAATAGCCCATCCTTCAAAAGCAGCATTATCCGACTGCATATTATTACATGTGGCATTGAGTATAACCTTTTGTCCATCACATATACCCTCCTGCTCCTGGATATAAATCTGAAGCGTTCTCGTTGTCTCTTGAATAACAAACGAAATATACTTGGGCAATTTTATAGAATGAGTCCTGCCACTATTTGCTTTAGGAATTCTATCTTTAATAGGCTGAATAATATTATCGTCTTCGTAGGCGAACTGAGCATCAGACTTCTTATACTTCAAGATATTTGTCTTATTATTACTATCCATATTATTTATCGTATAATAGTTATAACTCTTTCAGCATCTTTACATGTAATTCCGAATTGAGAATTTGTTTGTACAAAGTGCTTCTGCTGTTTAGTCAGCATATCGTTTTCATCATCGATGATAGCATATCTAATCACTTGGGCTTCACGTTCCATGAGCCATTCGTCAATTTCCGATCCCTTGCTCTTTCCATCTGGCGTAATATCTAAGATGGTGCCTGGTAGATTTCTGTCTTTCCACATCTTTTGTAATGTCTGCAACCCAAGAAACTTCCATGACGATGAGATAACGATCTCCGCATCAGTCTCTTCAAGAATGGTGGCAAGGTTGACTACTGCCTTGTGGTCAAATTCATAGCCGAACTCATCTACAGGTGTAATACCATTCATTTGACAGTGCCAATGTTGTCGGTCTGTATTCAGGACTCCGTCAATATCCAAAAACAACACCTTAATCATGCTGATAATTCCTGTTTGAAATATGTTGCTAGGCAATCATCTACCACTTCTTCAGAAATATCTGTTCGCCAGTCTTCATTAAACATCCTAGTCAATAGAGTCAGGATTTCTCCATAATCTTCAACTGATTCCAGTTCAAAAGCTTCGTAATTATCCACCACGTCTTTTAATTCTGAGACGAGATATATTTGTTGTTGTTTTGTCAGTCGTTTATCTTTCATATTTCTTTTGTAATATACTAATAACGAAGTTCCGAACTGGAAACTGACAGGTTTTTACACACATTAACCACTTGACATGTCAATTAACCTTTTGTAACTGAAACACGTTTCCCTTATCTTGTAGACTTAATCTCACCATGTTCTCCATAAACATAGGTCGTTCCGCCTTGCTTCACCGTGACAGTATTTGAAGTATAACCAACAAGGGTACCAGTCTTGTTAAACATAAAACCGCCTGTTTCGCTGTAAACATAAACATTTGTTCCTTGCTGTTTCGCAGATCCTATCATACGTTTCTACACTATGTTTGTGTCGTGCGCAACTTCTATGTTTGCAAATATACGAAATTTCTAGTGTTATTATATCAGCCTTTAATCTTTTTTAGAGAATATGAGTCTGTTCTCATTGGTATACAACTAAATGTTGATAACAATAACAGGTTTCTTCATCCTGCGAGCCTCAGAAATAGAATGAAAAGTGCCACGAGAGTCAGCAGATGGGAAAGCGACAACCTTTGAAGCCTCCTTAACAATCTGAGTATTACGACGCAGAGGAGCTTTAATCCCATATTTTGCGTAGTCAGGCGGGAATTCCATCAGAGGGATGTGATGACGACCTGCAAAGAGTTTAGCGTATGTATCAATGCCCGTAGCACCGCCAGAGACAATAAGTGAAAGATCGCTTGAAGAAAACTCCTGGAGAAGCAGTTTCTCCCATTCCTTGTAGCTCAGTTTGGGACTCCTCGTCCCAACAATTGCCAACTTAATTTTCAAACTATCCATCTCAAATCACTATTTGGTTACAAAGCTAATACGAAATTCCATCCATACCTAAAGGCAAAAAAGCAGTAATTGATGGAAGAATTAACAACAATTAACCATCTTCAGTAGAAAGATGATAATTATTGTTCCTTTATACAGCTACTGAATTCTTCAGGATAGTGCGCTTTCAGGTATGCAGTCTGATAAGCTATCCAAGTATAGCATACAGCATGAGCTTTATTAAATGCATATCGACCTAACAAATCCCAGTCCTCCCAGATTTCCTTCAGCACTGTTTTTTTATAGCCATTCTTCTTGCCTCCAGCAAAAAACTTTTCTTTCATGATGACAAGTTCATCCTGTTTCCTTTTCCCAAGGGCTTTACGAAGATTATCCCTCTCTATTCTGTTGAAGTCGGCCAATAAGCTGGAGAGCAACATAATCTGTTCCTGATATACCGCTAATCCATAGGTGTCCTTCAGATACTTTTCCATATTTGGAATCGCATATTTTATTGTTTTCCTGCCTTTTTTACGTTCAATTATTTCTGGAATCCAATCCATCAGACCTGGACGATACATGACATTCAGTAGCACGAGGTCTTCAAACGCTGTTGGATGCATGTATTTGAGATATTGCTGCATGCCCTTAGAATCAAACTGAAACACACCAGTAGTCTTACCGGATTGGAAAAGTTTGAAAGACTTCGTATCATCGAGGGGAATATGTTCCATATCTACATCTATTCCTTGACTCTCTTTTATGGCAGAGCATATCTCCTTTATTTTGCCAAGGACAACTAGCCCTAGAAAATCCCATTTAACCAGACCAGCAGATTCAACTGTCAATCCATCATACTGGGTACAAAGCAACCTTTCACCTTCCCGATATGGGCTGTCTTGTACGCAGACAGGTACAAAATCGGTTATAGGTGCATCACTGAAAACCAGTCCGCATGCATGAACCCCCATCCCACATACGGAACGTTCCAATTTCATTGTATTTTGTATGGCGTTGCGTATGGCAGCATCAGAATCTCCAGCCTTCTGAAGCTCTGGTGAGAATTGAATGGCAGTTTTCAATGCCAAGTGACGCCATTCATTAGGAATAGCATTATATAGTTTTTCTGTCATTCCTTCTGGTATTTTCTCCAACTGAGCTATTTCCTTAAAGGTTCTTTCTGGAAGCATCTTAGAGAATGTGATAATGTGGGCAGAATTATTCTTTCCATACTTCTCTTTTAACCAT
>OMSH01000219.1 GCA_900313715.1 uncultured Prevotellaceae bacterium | reverse complement strand
TTATTGGAGCTTGTTGCAGAAAGGAACAAGCATAACTTCCGAGATAGATAGACTGATTTTTTCGCCTAACGGAGAGCTGCATGATGAATTTGAGATGCTGTATGCTTCATTGTTCAAAAAGCCAGAACCATATGTTCGTGTCATAGAGCTATTGGCCAAGAAAAAGATGGGCATGACTCGAAAAGAGTTGTTGGTGGCAGGAAAATTTGAAGACAATGGAGCCTTCTCTGACATTCTGAAAGATCTGGAGTGGTGTGGTTTTATTCGTAGTTACACCATGATGGGGTATCGGACAAAATTGGATATTTTCCAGCTAATTACAACAGAAGGGGAGGGGCCTTAGCAAAGGTACCTCCCCGTTTTATTCCTATTCGCCTACTGCACATAGAGCTCGTCCAGCCTCTTTGTAGGCGACACAATCATCCTTAAAGTATCACCTCAAAGTATCATTTCCCTTTGATACTTTGGGATGCCTCCATCTTGCGATAGACACCATGTCTGACGCGCTCAATGAGCTTCTGCTCAGCCATTTTGCCGAGCCAACGCTTGGCTGTGGGCACAGACACACTGCGCTTGTCGCACTCTTCCATGAACTGTGTGGAACTGAACTCTGCGGGCAGGTCGCCGAAGAACTCTGAGAGGCTGTTGATGCGGTGCATCTTCTTGGGCTTCTCGACCGAGGCAGGCAGTGACGAGTTGAGCAGCAGGCAGTGGTGCAGCGAGGTCATGACAATCTGGATGGCAGTGTCGAAGTCCTGCTCCGTACAGAACAGTTCTCTAACCTCCCAAGGCCCTTCACAATAGCGCAGCACTGTCAGGATGGATGCTATGCGCACGGCATTGAGACCGTGCCTGAGGACAATGGCACGAGCGGACTCGTTCTCCTGCACCTTGACCTGCAGGAACTGCTGACTGAACAGGTCGGTATGCTTCTGCCAGAGGGCCTTGCTCAGTTTTACCTTCACGGGGTGTTCATTCAGCCGGAGGTGCATCTTCAGCACTTCCTCACCCAACACGTGGTAGTATTGGCGCAGGTCATTCTCTTCATCCTGTGGCATGCAGTCCTTCCATGGCACGTCATTGTCGCGCATCAGACACATGAAACGGCTCAGCAGTCCGTTCTCCGACGAGCGGATGAAACTCCTCACCTGTTCGTAGGTACCACTGAGCAGCAGTGCCAGGCGAGGTGTCTGTATGTGTACGGGCTTACCACTGATCTTGAACGAGGCATCTATCTGCTCGTGGTGGAAACATTTCAGCAGGATGTCGGCAAAGTCGCCATAATCTTGTCCTACTGCACCTTTCAATGTGGTGATTTCCGATGTTGACATCAGGCAACCTGTAGCCTGGGCGTTGGCAAGGTGCTCAATGAGGCGCGACTTACTGGTATTGGCTGATATGTGGGGATAGACCAGCGTGGGCAGTGACGGTTTGAGACTTACGTCGGCCTTGCGCTTCTCACGCCGTGCCTTGTCCTGCTCGAGCTCCCAGTTGGCTTGTGCATCGGCATGTTCTGCCTCTCGCCGGTCATTCTCCTTACTATAGTATCCTTCTATGCAGCGCAACAGCGAGGCGGTGCTTTCCAATACACCCTTGCCTGAGCCTGCCGTGCCGGTACCCATGAAATAGAAATGGGGTGAATACTCCAACGAGGAATAGCCTAACCTCACGGCCGAGAAGGCCTCGCTCAGGCAACAAGCCGACCCCATGAGCATGAAGTCGCGCTCGCGCTTGTCTTCTGCCCTTATCACGCAGCGTTGCAGGAAGTCGGGCAGGTTGTCATATACCTCATCGGGGATAAATGGGGCTTCCTCTCGCAACTGCTGGTTAAATTCTTCCACTTCTTCTTCGTCCTCGGCCATCGACGCTCCGAATGTACCGTTGCCTGCCATCCCATTCCCTGGATATGGCTTGCCTGCACTCGTCCTGTATGGCTGACCAGCCTGGGCCGCCTGTCCGAAAGTATCATAGGGAAATGATACTTTCCCGTGATACTTTGAAGCATCCAGTGGAGCATCGGGTTGTTCTATTACCCACCCGTAACCGTCACGTATGCAGCGTTCTATCTGATAGGCATCATAACCGCTGCATTGGTAGCGCACAATGGACTCCCCGATAAGTTTTTCGAGAACCTTAGCTCCCACTTTTCTGCTGCCTAACCACTGCCCTAAGTGCACCAGATAGTCGTGATGGTTGCCTGCCACATAGCTGTCCTTGGTCTCAAACTGATTCAGTAAAGCCGTCGCCTTAGTGACTATTTCACCTTCATCCATCGCATCTAACTCTTTTAGTCCATCTGCCTCAGCGAGCCCATTCAGTCCTTCCTGTTCATCACTCTTATCCAGCACTTTTATTTTGAAAGCCTCTGCTGTTTCCCTATACCAGGCTTCGGGGTCGTAGCTGTAATAGCAGGGCTGTGTGCGAATCTTACATTTCAGGTCACACTCCACTCCCAACCGATGCCGAACATCCTGCGCCACTATAGCATAGAATTCTTGGTAGTCCAACTTCTGCAGGTCATCACTGTCAACTACGACAAAACCTTTCACGCCTTGACCGCCGATGCTCACATTGCCTGCAGCCATGTAGGGGATGTCCTTGAGACGCTCCCTCACTTCGCTGGCATTGTCAATATGGTCGATGTCGATTTGCATGAAAGGTGAGGGCTCCTTCAGGTCGCTTACCTTATGGCCACCAACGCATTGCCCGGCTGCTATGAAACACATCATGCCGTCTTTAATCCGTTTGGCTTCGTCAAGATTGGTCGCCAGCAGACTGCGGTGCTTCTCCACCGTTTCCTTGAATCGGCCGTTGCGGATGTCGTTAATTACTTCGGGGAGGGTAGTATCCCCAGTTTTCCCACTCCTCGGAGTCAGGAATACACTCAGCTTATAATCGCTGTAATTCATCATAATACTCTATTTATATATATAATTGATATGACGTGTGAAAACACGATGCCAATGTGTGAGGCTAGACGATAGTATCGTGCTAGTTGTTACCATATTATCGTGTTGACCGTCACATTACTAACGTATTTAAGGCTCTCCCAACGACTCGACGATGAGACGCACCTGTGCAGGCGTGAACTGGTGGCTTGTCTCCTTGAATCCAATCTTTCTGAGCTGTTCGGTTAGACCTGGATAGCGGTTGATCCACTTCTTGAATTTTATGTGCGCTGCCCGCGATGAGATGTATGGGCTATAGAGCTGCGCCAGCTCAGTTCGTCCGTAGGCACGGACCTTGAATTCTATCTCCATATAGTATTTTTATAAGATAATAATCATACCTTTTATTAACTGATTACGATACTGCAAAGATACTAATAATTATTCTAATTATCAAATAATTAGGTGTAATTAATTATACATAAATCTACACAAATTTACCTCATTTTGTGCAGCATTCTGAACCAACCCTACACCATAGTGTCATACTGGCTTTTGACTGTGTATTACCTTTGTCATTGCAATCAAGATACAATGGTAGCTGCAGACAGCAGAAAGACTCCTGGTAGCGGTATTTGCATGGCGATTGCGTTGTCTGATCGCGATGGACAAGATGATGTTTAACCTTTAAAAAGAAAAAAAGTATGATTAACTACAGTTTAGTGAAACGTTATGCCAAGGTGGGTGACGAAACAAGCACGTTGCTTACCTATGGTACCGCACAGACCGTGAAGACCCTCTCGCTCTATGATTTTGCCAGGCACATTGCCGAGCATGGCAGCGTGTATGGCCGCAGTGACGTACAGGCCATCCTGACCATGGCGGTGGACTGTCTGCGTGAGATGCTGCTCTCTGGTTATAAAGTGAACCTGGGCGATCTGGGTGATTTCTCTGTGAGCTTGCGCAGCAAGGGTGTGGAGGATGCCAACAACTACAATCCTGCCATGCAGGTGAAGAAGATCCGTGTAATCTGGACACCCGGCAACTTGTTCCGTAACCTGGCGGAAGATGCCGAATATACTTTGGTGCCTACCTTGCGCGAGCGAAGGGCATTGCTGAAGGCTGTCAAGGCTGGACAGACCACAGTGGATATCTCAAAACCTGAGAAACCTGCATCGGGCAGCGGCTCTGGTAGTAGTACTGGCAGTGGTTCAGGCTCTGGCAGTGGAACGGGTAGTGGCTCCGGAACCGGCGGCGGCAACGGTGGCGGCAACGGCGGCGGCAACGGCGGCGGCGATGATATGCAGATCTAAACACTCCCCAGTACCCCTCAGTCCTTCGGACAGCTCCCCTAATAAGGGGAGCAGCTCTCAAAAAGCTCCTCCCCTTGCAAAGGGGAGGTGGCTCGAAGAGCCAGAGGGGTAATGAACTTAAAAAAACATTAATTAGATGAAAGGAAAGATTAATATTAATTGGAATACAGTGATTCAAGCATTGTTGGCAGCAATAACATCAATTGCCAGTGCCATAACCCTGAACTCATGCATTAACTAACGGTCTTTGTGCCAAGACAAAGAAAATGATCATAAACTATGAGAACAATATCATTGATTATACTGCATTGCAGTGCAACGCGCGAAGACCAGCGTTATACGGCAGAGGACTGCAAACGTGACCACCTGAGCAGACCTCACTTCAAGGACATTGGCTATCATTTCTATATTGAGCGTGATGGCAAGGTGGTGGAAGGTCGCCCCATCGAGAAGATTGGTGCCCATTGCCTGTACCACAACAACCACAGTATTGGCATTTGTCTGGAGGGAGGCCTTGACAGCCACGGTGCTCCAGCTGATACCCGTACAGGAGGGCAGGTGATAGCACTGCTCGACCTACTGGCCAAGTTGAAGAACGATTATCCACATGCCTTGATTGTGGCACATCATGAACTGAATCCCGACAAGCCTTGTCCGTGCTTCGATGTCTCGGAATACCGGCAGTTATTTGGATAACAAAAGTATCCCCGCCAATTTGGCGGGGATATCTTTTATGTACCTGAATACAGTGTGATGTGACCTTAATTAAGATTAATCCCCCCTAAAATTGCTGGAGGATTAAAACTATGTGAAAATGATACGGCTATTATTTGAAAGGAACAAACCAGAGAGATTTCATTATGGGAAAAAAAACATGGTTTGTGATAAATAAGTGTGAAAATATTGCGAATAATCAGAGTTTATTAATTATGTTTTATAGAAAATGCTTAACTTTGTAAGTCAAACTTAATAAAATTTCCAGATTATTATTAAATATAATTTATATGAGTATCAGTAAAGATGTCATCAAACAATGCCTGATTAATAAGCAGCGCGAGGTGGATGAGGCGGTGATTGTGGACCGTCCTGTAGAATTCGAAGAGAACGGCAACTATG
>OMSH01000220.1 GCA_900313715.1 uncultured Prevotellaceae bacterium | reverse complement strand
ACCATTTCAACTATCCAACAACGTGAGTATGTAGTCAAAGGAGACAAACCTGGCGTGAAGCGTAACTACCAAGTAATTACCCTAACTGGCAATAAGATTTCATCGAAGACAGCTACCGAGATGGCCGGTGCAGAGAAAGGCAAGTTGCTCCCTACCGACATTGGTACAGTGGTGAATGATTTCCTGGATAAAAATTTCCCAAAGATTATGGATTATAACTTCACTGCCAACGTGGAAAAAGAATTTGATGATATAGCAGAAGGCAAGGAACAATGGACTGATGCCATGCGATTATTCTACAAAGACTTCCATCCGATGGTAGAAAAAGCTGCATCTCTGAAAGGTGAACACAAGGTGGGAGAACGAATGTTAGGCAAAGACCCCAAGACGGGCAAGCCTGTCAGTGTGAAGATTGGCCGCTTCGGACCGATGGCACAAATAGGATCTGCAGAAGATTCCGTGAAGCCACGATTTGCGCAACTGAAGAAAAACATGTCGATAGAAACCATTACCTTGGAAGAAGCACTCGAGTTGTTCAAGTTACCACGCACACTTGGGGAATATGACGGAAAGGAGGTAATGGTAGGTACCGGTAAATTTGGTCCCTACATTCATTACGGAAAAACTTATGTTTCAATTCCCAAGACAATTAATCCATTAGAGATTACGTTGGAAGAAGCATTGGACTTGCTCAAAGACAAAGAAGACAATGATGCCAAGAAGCACCTCAAAAAGTTTGAGGAAGAACCTGACATGGAGATAATGAATGGACGCTATGGACCATACATAGCTTACAAAGGCATAAACTACAAGATACCTAAGAGTATAAAAGATCCGGCATCGCTAACCTTGGAGGCTTGCAAAGAGATTGTAGCCAAGGAAGAGCAAAGAAAAGGGATGAAAGAAACGGCAAGTGCCGAAGGGGGCATAACGCCAAGAGCTACCCGGAAACGTTAATAACAAGAGGCGGATGTTCATCCGCCTCTTGTTATTTCCTCCAGAACCTTTCGGTTATATCATCAAACGTGCCTGCATTGTTTTGTTTGTACATTCTCTGATTGGTAGTGGGCTTGCCTAATGGGCCCAAATGCCTTATATACGGCCCTACCTTGATGTAATCAAAATCAGTCTTATTCACAATAGGAGGAATTCGCAGTCGGCCACTATACCAGCCAACCTTAAATTGGGGATACTCTTCGTGAATATACTGTGCCAGCATATTGACTCCTTTAGGATCCCCATCTCCTCCCATAAAAGCCAGACAGGTAATGTCATTTCCATATTTCATTACAAATGCATCTATTGCATCTGTGTCTAAAGGAAGCCCTATGTCCTCCCAAAGATAGTGACTATGACAACCAGGACAACGGCAAGGGCAATTGGAGATATTGATGGCAAGGGTCACCTCATCGGGTATCTCTTGAAATACAATGTCAGTATTTACAAACTTCAACATGTCGGAATCGCCTTATTTATTGGCTGAAGCATAATACCTGCGAGCAGCCTCTTCCTGACGTTGTTGAGAGAAATTGCTAACTCTCTTCAAATATCCGATGATACGAGTCATATAATCAATATTCTTTGAGTGGCAATGTGGACATTCGCGCAGATAACGCTTGTCTATCGTACCACATTCATTACAGATAGTATTAGGGATGTTGAACGTAAAATAGTTACAACCCTCTTTTGCAGCCACCTTTAACAGTTGCTTATACTGATTCTTACTGAGGTGTTCCTCTAAGTTCATGTGCAATGCGGACCCCCCGGTGAGATGTTCAATATATGGCGCACCATGCAATTTGAACTTGTCCAGGATGGTTAATGAATCATCTTCCACTACATAGAAATAAGAGTTATAGCAGTCTCGTGGCACAAAGTAGCCATCCTCACGATCCCACTTTGCGTGCTTTACCCCCACATTCTCAGCAGGAATCATCTCACAGTTAAACATTATCTCCTTAGTACGATACTGCTTATTATATTTCTCTATCAAGCCTAAAATACCCTGCACAAAATACAGATAATCGTCATTTGGTGTAATCTTCAGTCCCATAAACTCGGCAGCTTCTACCAAACCGTTGATGCCGATGGTGAGGTACTGACGAGAGATGTTGATATAACCAGCATCGAACAATGGTAGCATACCATGTTCCTGCAGTTCCTTTAGGTTCTCATTATAGGCCAGTTGCACCTTATGGCAAAGGTCAATGATGTTACCCAGGTACTCCAAGTAGTCCAAACGATGGTTCACTGCATACTGTACACAACGGTTGAGGTTGATAGTCAGCACACTCTTAGAACCTGTTGAAACGCCACCAGCTCCTAATGTATAGCTGAAGCCATTGTCGGTAATCTCGTTACGGAGTCGGCAACAAGAACTTAAAGAATCAGCATTGTCACTCATATAGGTAAAGAACGAATGACCTTCAGCATACATCTCTGCTGTAAAATCACCCCATTCAGGATCAAGGCATTCGCCATCCTTGTTGGTCAGCAAAGCCATGGTTTCCACAGGGAAAGTAAGCAATGTCTTAGTGCGTTCTTTGTTGAACCACTTCATGAAGCGTTTCTGCAACCAAGAGAGTCCTTCCCAGTCTGGTTTTGAACCATCAGGGAAATAGAACTCACCAAAGATGCTGTCAAAATAATACTTATCATAGTAAGCAATATTCCAGAAAACAGCCTGGTAATTACGAGCGCCAGTAGGTTGGTTCAATGTATAGACAATCTGCTCGAAGCAGTCAGTAATGACCTTGTCAATGGTACGTTTTTTCAAACTGAGGTCAGCCTGGTCGTTTGGACGTTTATAGTAATCTGCACCATATTCCCTGCCGATGAAATAATTCATGTACATCAGGAATTCAGGAGTAGCGCAAGCACCACTCAGCATACTGGACACCATGAACACCATGTTGACGAAGCTGCCACAGAAACTTTTGAGGTTTGTAGGAGCAGTGCTATTGCCGCCGATAGAGATGGTACCACCAATCAGCCAAGGGTACATGGTAATAGATGCACAATAGTTAGCTAAACTGGTCTCGTCGTTCTTATATATAAAATGGTGTGTGAGTTTGTCGATATATTCATCTGCCAACTGTTTGCCATACATTTTCTTGATACGGTCAGTAAGCAGACGGCGATTCAAACGGATGAAATTAGACTTAGGCAATTCACCTATCAAAGTCGCTATATTTTTATGTTCAACATTTGCATTTGCGTCATACTTTGAACCAGATGCAGCATTCACAGAATCACAATAATCAGACAAGAATTGCAACTTAGCAAGTGTTTCTCGATCTTCCGAGTGCTGTTGACGATACAGCATGAATGATTTGGCAACTTTATAAAAACCTTCACGCATCAGTGCCTCTTCCACTTGGTTTTGGATATCTTCTACCTTGATATCATCATGCATATCCAAGTGACTCAGTATCTTCGAAATAGTACCCAAGTCAGCAGGTTGTTCCACACTCTCAAATGCCTTAACTATGGCATTCATAATTTTGTCTAAAGAGAAACGATCTTTAGATCCGTCTCGTTTGGTAATTGTAAAATTCTTAATTTCCATAGTATCTAAAATATCTTATTTATTCATGGCACCATGTCTGCAAATGTTATCCGTTTTGGAAAACTTTTAAAAAATAATAACTCAAAAAGTTTCCCATTTTGGAAAACCGAACACGGTTACAAAGTTACAACTTTTCCCCAATATTACCCCCTTTAATCGCACTTTTTTTTGAAAAAAAACAAAGATAAACTGTATGTCATTTAAAAACAATGTTGTACCTTCGCATCCGTAATTCTTTAACAATGCTTGTATGAAATTTATCGAGAATTGGTGGAACCTCCTGATTGGATTGATACTCCCTCATTATTGTCCTGTTTGCGGAAAAAGACTTTACGAGAACGAACAAGTCATCTGCGAACCATGTCTTAAAAAACTACCACGCACCATGTATCATGTATGGGATGATAATCCCATGGTCAAAGAGTTCTGGGGGAAGTTTCCTGTGGGAAAAGCCACTGCCTGGTTTTTCTATACACATGGTTCGCCATATGCCCACATGATTCATCTGTTCAAATACCACGGCCGTAAAAAGTTAGCATTTGCCTTGGGACAACTGATGGCATCGGAAATTAAACCAACTCGTTTCTTTGAAGGCATCGACTGCATCGTTCCCATTCCGCTACATAAAGCCAAAGAAAGACAACGCGGTTACAACCAAAGCGAATGGATTGCACGTGGCATTGCTGCCGACACAGGCTTAATCGTAATTAACGACGCAGTGGAGAGAGCCATGCCTACTATAACACAAACTAGAAAAACGGCTAAGGAGAGATTCGAGAACATGAAGGGGGTATTTAAAGCAAAAAAATATAATGTATTAAAAGGGAAGCACGTGCTGTTAGTTGATGACGTAATGACAACATCTGCCACACTGACTGCATGTGCTGATGCAATAAAAGAAGTAGATGGCATACGGTTTAGCATATTAACATTGGCATTGAGTAGTCAATAATACAAACACACCTATTTAAAAAATAACAATAATATTTTGGCATTTTCAAAAATTCTTTATTATTTTGTAGCTTTTAGTAAAAACAAAACGTTATGCAACGGACGATTGAACTTAATAACGACATTGCCGAAATACCTCAACTTTCGGCATTTATAGATAGTTTTGCAGAAGAAGCGGGATTAGATTTCTCACTAACAATGAGCTTGAATCTTGCCATGGAAGAAGCTGTTGTCAATGTAATGGAATATGCCTATCCAGAAGGGACTGTAGGGAAAGTAAACATTTCTGCCAGCGCCGAAGGAGATGATGTTGAATTCGTCATCAGTGATTCTGGCACAGCATTTGATCCTACGGCAAAAGACGAAGTAAATATTGACCTGGGGGTGGAAGATCGTCAGATTGGCGGTTTAGGCATACATTTGGTGCGTAATATTATGGACGACATAAAATATGAACGCAAAGATGGCAAAAACATCCTGACCTTGTATAAAAACAAGAACAATGTTATTAACGACCTTGTGTAAATGGGCGAAGTAACTACATTTTTTGGATTGTCCTTACAGATATGGCTGGTCATCATCATGGTGATCGGACTTTTTTATCTGCTGACACGTACACGCGTGCCAGCCGAGGTTGCTTTCCTCGGAGCCGTTACTTTCCTGCTTGCAACAGGAGTAATTGCCGAGCATGATGTATTGGAGTCATTTGGTTCTGAAGCAATCATAGTGACTGGTGCATTCTATATTATATTGGCAGGTTTAATGAATACCGGGGTGCTCTATTGGATGAGCAAGCATATGCTTGGTGAGCCGTCTTCCTTTAAGAAGGCCATTGTTAGTCTAATGACCCCAGCCGCCGTATTTAGCGCCATGATAGGCTGCCTGGAAGTAACCCATCTATTTACTGATATGGTAAAGATGTGGGCACGGAAGCTATCCATTCCTCCCTCAAAATTACTCATGGCTTTGAGTTATGCTGCAACTTTTGGTGGTATGTGTACATTGCTGGGACATACATCCAATTTGGTGGTGGCAGGCCTTTATGTAGAACAAACAGGACAAGCGCTCAATCTGTTTGCGCCATTGATTCCAGGTTTGGCATGTACTGTGGTGGGTATCATTCTGCTAACCCTTTTGCGTGACAAGATTCCCCCCAGAGAGTCCCCAGAATTATCATTCGAAGAAACAAGCGACTATACCGTAGAGCTGTTGGTCCCCACCGATAACGAAGCTGTGATGCAAACCATCGACGAAGCTGGATTAAGAAACGTTCATGGTGGCTCTTTGATAGAGATTGTGCGCTTCGACAGAGAGGTCATTTCTCCTGTACCAGCCGATGAAATTATATTTGGTGGTGACCGTTTGATTTATTCAGGACAGATTAATGAGCTTTTGGAGTTAAAGAACAGTCACGGACTGGTAGCAGCAGACCACCATGTATATAGCATTAATGAGATAGACAGCAACCGCAAGATGCGTACTGCCTATGTGAACTTCGGCAGTGATTTAATTGACACCCGTATGTGCGAAAACGATTTCGAGAAACGGAGTGACATGGTTTTGGTAGCTGTGGCCAGACAAGGCAAACGAGTGAATGAGCAACCCAGACAGGTTATGTTACAAGCCGGCGATTCTTTATTATTAGAATGTCCGTCAAAAAGAGACAACTACCTCGAGGACACCTACAAACGGTCCCTGACATTCTTTGACTCGCAGTTTGTTCCCCATTTGGGAGTTCGGACTATCATTTCAGCTTGTGTATTGGTGCTGATGTTCGTGTTATCATCCTCTCAAGTAATTCCTTTGATTACTTCTGTCATGATAGCGGCTGGCGCCATGCTTGCATTTGGATGTTGCCGCATGGATAGCATTACCAAGTACATCGACTTGAATTTCCTGCTTTCACTGGGTGCCATGATGGTGTTCTCGACCGCTATCACCAAGACCGGTTTGGTGACAATATTATCAGACCCCATTTTGGAACTGTGTGCAGGAAATCCATATATCATCATGATAGTGACGTGCTTCCTGGCGTCTATCGTAAGCGAGATATTTAGCAATGTGTCAGCAGCAGCGGTGTTCTTCCCAATAATATACCATCAAGCTGTTTCATTAGGATGTGACCCGATGCCATTTACCATTGCATTAATGACATCGGTTACTATCAGTTATGCAACGCCCGTCGGTTCGGTAACGCATATGCACATATATGGTCCTGGTGGCTTTAAATTCACCGACTTCCTCCAGTTGGGAGTTTTGATGCACATTGTGTTATGGGCAGTAAACATAGCAACAGTAATTATAGTATTTCCAATAAAATAATAAATAACATTAAAAATAGATTGAACTATGAACACAACGATTAAAGAAGAAGAAGGCAAGGTGATTGCATCTTTTAGTGGAAGACTTGACACCCTGGCAGCTGTTCAGACAGCTAAGGATGTTCAGTGTGTAATAGATTCTGATTGCACAGACGTAGAACTTGACTGCGAAGAATTGGAATATATCAGCAGTTCTGGTCTGCGTATTTTTATCAGCATCTTGAAAAGCGTAAAAGCAAGAAAGGGCACTGTAGTTGTTAAAAATATCAATGACGAGATCAAAAAGGTATTTGAAATGACTGGCTTTAACAAGCTGTTCATCATTAAATGATGATAGGCTTTAGCCTTGAGAAACAAGAGAGAGGGGAAGCAGAATTGCTTCCCCTCTCTCTTGCTCTTCCTCTTGGACTTGAACCAAGGACCCTCTGATTAACAGTCAGATGCTCTAACCGACTGAGCTAAGGAAGAATGAAAATAAAACCTCACTTTTTGCTCTTCCTCTTGGACTTGAACCAAGGACCCTCTGATTAACAGTCAGATGCTCTAACCGACTGAGCTAAGGAAGAATTTTGTTTTATTTTCTTAAATGCGCTGCAAAATTAATAGGATATTTTGAAATATGCAATATCTTTGCAAAAAAAATCATTGTATGAATAAAATTTTAGGAATTGGCAATGCATTGACTGATGTTTCTGTTATCCTAAAGAGCGACGACATACTGACTGAGTTAAACCTACCCAAGGGTGGAATGGTGCATATAAACGACGAGTTGTTTAAAAGAATACAACGGATAATCGGACAACATCATGTTACCATCACTCCAGGAGGCTCTATAGCCAACTCATGCAGGGCAATGGGACATCTTGACATTCCAGCTGGCTTTATAGGTAAAATCGGGCGCGACCAAATTGGCAAGAATTACGCTAAAAGCCTTACAGAGGTGGGCGTAGAAAATATGATGGTAGTTTCGCCAGAACTGAGTTCAGGCGTTTGTACCTCATTTATCTCAAAAGGTGGAGAACGCACCTTTGCCGATCATATGGGCGCTGCTATCGACCTAAAAGCAGAGGACTTAAAAACAGAGATGTTCAATGGATACCAATACCTTTTCCTTGAAGGATATCTGGTACAAGACCATGCTTCAATCGAAAGAGGAGCAAAACTGGCAAAAGAGGCTGGTATGAGGGTAGCTATGGATATGGCCAGCTATAACATCATACTGGAAGACCACGATTTCTGCACTTATTTGGTGGAGAAATACATCGACATCATTTTTGCCAACGAGGAAGAGGCTAAAGCATTAACCGGCCTTGCACCTTACGAAGCTGCCAAAGAGTTGACGAACTATTGTGATATTGTCGTAGTGAAAATAGGCGCCAAAGGCTCGCTGATTGCTACAAAAGAACAATTTTCGGAGGTTCCTGCCCATACAGCCAACTGTCTTGACAGTACAGGGGCAGGCGACTATTTTGCAGCTGGTTTCCTTTACGGTCTCGTCAATGGCCACGACCTCAGCCAATGCGCTGAGATTGGTTCCATCATGGCTGCTGAAGTGGTGCAAGTGATAGGCACAGAACTTACACAAGAGAAATGGACTAAAATCAAACATAAAATTGCAGAATTATGAAAAGGATGAAAAGTTGGCATGCAGCTGCCCTACTGGCACTGACAGTAAGCGCTGTTGCGTTCTGGGGATTTGAGAAAGGTGAGAACCGTGATTTCCAGATTGCCAAGAACCTGGATATATTCAATTCCATTGTCAAGGAACTCGACATGTTCTATGTTGATACTTTGAATGCCGACAAAACGATTCGAGAAGGCATAGATAACATGCTCTATTCACTTGACCCATACACCGTATATTATCCGGAGGACGATAGAGATGAGTTGGAACAAATGCTTCGTAATAAATATGGTGGCATTGGCTCTATCATCACATGGAACGACCAACTAAAACGATCTGTTATATCTGAGCCTTACGAAGGGATGCCAGCAGCCGAGGTGGGCCTGAAAGTGGGTGATATACTCATGGAAATTGACGGGGAAGATCTGTTAAACAAGGACAACCAGCAAGTTAGTGAGATGCTGCGTGGCGATGCCGGCACCTCATTCACGCTCAAGGTACAACGCCCAGGAGAAAAAAACATCCTAACCTTCAATATTGTCAGGAAATACATAGAACTTCCATTGATTCCTTATTATGATAAGTTGGATGATGGCGTAGGTTATATTAACCTCAGCACTTTTTCCGGCAACCCATCAAAGGAATTCAAACGTGTGTTCCAAGAGCTGAAAGCACAGGGCATCAAGTCGCTGGTAATTGATTTACGAAGCAATGGCGGCGGGTTATTGGACGAGGCCATTGAAATCGCCAATTTCTTTGTACCCAAAGGACAGACACTGGTGACTACACGCGGCAAGACCCGCCAAGCCACTGAGACATATAAAACCCTTAGAGAGCCGCTGGATCTTGACATACCTATTGCTGTTTTGGTAAATAGTGGCACCGCTTCATCATCAGAGATCTTAGCCGGTTCTTTACAGGACCTTGACCGTGCAGTGATTATTGGAACACGTACCTATGGCAAGGGACTGGTACAGACCACTCGTCCACTACCATATGGTGGCACCATCAAGCTGACTACCTCTAAGTATTATATCCCCAGCGGACGTTGCGTGCAAGCCATCGACTACTCCCATCGCAATGTCGATGGAAGTGTAGGACGCATCCCCGACAGCCTGACTACCGTATTCCACACAGCCGCTGGTCGTGAGGTGCGTGACGGAGGTGGTGTAACACCAGATATCGTGGTTGAAATGAAACAAACTCCTAACATTATCTACTACCTGACGCGTGATAACCTCATCTTTGACTATGCAACCGACTATTGCATCAAGCATAAGAGCATTGCAGCAGCGCAGGATTTCATACTGACCAACCAGGATTATGAGGAGTTCAAGGAAAAGGTGAAATCGGCCGACTTCAAGTACGACCAGCAAAGTGAAAAACTGCTGAATGACCTTAAGAAAATGGCTGAATTTGAGGGCTACCAACAAGATGCCGCAGCTGAGTTCGAAGCATTGGAGAAAAAGTTACAGCATAACCTTGACCACGACCTCGATTTCTTTGCAGGCGACATCAAACCATTGATTTCCGAAGAAATCGTGAAGCGATTCTACTACCAGAAAGGCAGCATCATCGAACAGTTGAAAGATGATCCCGACTTGAAGAAGGCAAAGGAAGTTTTGACAGATACCGCCAAATACAAGGCTATGCTATCTGTGAAAGAATAAGTCTTCAAGAGTCTTATGGCTTCGTCACCTCTTCACCAATCAAGGTGGCAGAGGTAGAAGCCGTGATCTTGACAGTTACCAAATCACCGATGTGGTGGTTGCCTCTATTGAACACCACCACACGGTTTTGTTCTGTACGGCCAAACAGTTGGTCGCGTGAGCGTTTCGAAACGCCCTCCACCAGCACTTCATATTCCTTACCTACTGCACGGGCATTAGCCTCAGCCGACAAACGGTTCTGCAAAGCGATGATCTCGTTCAAGCGGCGTATCTTCACCTCGTCAGTGATATCATCCGCCAGGTGCTTGGAAGCATACGTTCCCTCTCGCTCGGAGTACTTGAACATAAATGCCGAATCATAAGCACACTCTTCCATCAATGACAATGACATTTGATGGTCTTCTTCCGTTTCAGAATGGAAGCCACAGAAAATATCAGTTGACAAACCACAATCAGGGATGATCTGGCGGATGGCGGCCACACGTTCCATATACCACTTACGGTCATAATGACGATTCATCAGTTTCAGAATACGGTCACTACCACTTTGAACAGGCAGATGGATATGCTTGCATACATTGGGAACCTCAGCAATCACATGCAAGGTTTCATCACTCATGTCCTTCGGATGTGAAGTAGTGAAACGTACACGCATGTTGGGGAATGACTCACCTACTAACCTAAGTAACATGGGGAAAGTCACCATACCGTCAGCACCTTCAAATCGATAAGAATTGACATTCTGTCCCAGCAATGTTACTTCCTTATAGCCTTTCAACTGCAAATCAGCCACCTCGTTAAGGATGCTCTCCACATCACGACTACGCTCACGCCCTCGGGTATAAGGCACAATACAATAGGTACAAAAGTTGTTGCACCCACGCATGATAGACACAAAGCCAGAGATGTGGTTGCCACAGATACGTGAAGGAATAATGTCTCGATAGGTCTCAGTCTTCGACAACTCAACATTGATGGTCTTATGACCAGCCTCAACAGAAGCTATCAAATCGGGTAAGCTCAGGTAAGCATCAGGCCCCGCCACCAAATCGGTATGATGGTTCTCTAATAAATCCTCTTTTACATGTTCAGCCATGCATCCCATCACACCAATGATGAGCGGGTGCCGTTTGCGCATGGCATGCAATGCCTCCAGGCGGTTATATATTTTTTGCTCGGCATTGTCGCGCACCGAGCAGGTATTAAGGAACACGGCATCAGCTTCATCCAGCTGTTCAGTCACCTCATAGCCTGCCATCTGCATGATAGAAGCAATGACCTCGCTATCTGCCACATTCATCTGACATCCGTACGTCTCAATAAAGAGTTTTTTTGTTCCTGTAATAGCAGATTTTAAGTCTGCTCCAGTCTTTTCCCCCATAATCGTAAGTTTAAAATCAGCTGCAAAGATAGCTATTTTGATTTAGATATGCAAACTGCTTTCAATTCGTAATTAAAAGTGTATCAAATACACAAAAAGGCGTTTTTTATTAAAAAACTTTAATTGATTCTACAAAATTATCACCAATTCTTGCACAAGAAAAAATAAAAATAGATATTTGCGTCAGATTATAATTAAAATTAGATTTTTTCATAGTTAAGGTTTAGGTTAAAAAGGAAGAGGGGGAGTTGTGAAACTGCCCTTTTTTCATGCCCGTATGTGTGAGGAGGAAACGTAGGCCTCAACAAATTTTGATACAACCCAACGACAAAAAGCAAGCTTATTTGCGTTTTCGCTGCTCCAAAATTTGTTTCTGTTTTCGGTTTCCACTATCTTTGCAAAAACTTTCGTAAGGGTTTTGTTTTATGGACGGACTGATTGATTTTATAATATTCGTGGGGTTCATTGGCTTCTGCATTTTCTTCAACAAAATAAACGAAGTGGTGAAGAAAGCCCAGCAGCAAACGCCCTCGAAACCAGTGGTGGTGAATATTCCAACCCAACATAAGCCCAATCAAACACCGCAACAGAATCACAGTGTCAAAAAGGTGAAGAAAGCCAATAATGACTTTCATTCCTTTAGACAGTTAAAGGAAAGAAATCAACGCATGGAATTCCAAAACGAAGGAATTAGAAGTACAGAAAACATCATGCAGCCTTTAGAAACTCAGTCACATTCTGAATACGAGATGAATAGTGCTGAGGATATTAGAAAGGCAATTGTATGGTCAGAGGTATTGAAAAGAAAATATTAAACAATAAAGAATTATGGCATTAAAGTACATTTCAGCCCTTGAGGCAGCTTCGCTGATAAAAAATGGCGATCAAATCGGTCTTAGCGGTTTTACACCTGCCGGTGCAGCTAAGGCAACAACGAAGGAGTTGGCAAAGTTGGCCGTAGCAGAACATGAGGCAGGCCGTCCTTTCCAAGTTAGTTTGTTTACTGGTGCATCTACTGGTCAGAGCACAGATGGCGACTTGGCTGCGGCACAGGCAATCAAGTTCCGTGCTCCTTACACAACTAATCCTGATTTCCGTAAGCATGTCAATATGAATGAGATTGCTTATAACGACCTCCACCTGAGTCACATGGCACAGGAGTTACGTTATGGCTTCTATGGCAAGCTGAACTGGGGTATCTTAGAAGTGTGCGACATTGAAGAGAAAGACGGCAAGATACGCGCTTACCTCACCGCTGCTGGTGGTATCAGTCCTACTGTAGCCATGTTGGCAGAGCACATTATCCTGGAATTGAATGCCTTCCACTCAAAGGGTGCCAAGTTGTTACACGATGTTTATCAACCACTTGACCCACCTTACCGCAAACCTATCCCAATCGAGCACGTAAGCGACCGCATCGGTAAGCCATACGTAGAGATTGACCCAGCCAAGATTGTAGGAGTGGTAGAGTGCAACATTCCTGACGAGGCTCGTGGTTTCAAGGGTGAAGACCCAATCACCACCCAGATTGGCCACAACACAGCAGAATTCTTGGTGAACGACATGAAGCGTGGCATCATCCCAAGCACCTTCCTGCCTTTGCAGAGTGGTGTGGGTACCACCGCTAACGCTATCTTGGGTGCACTGGGCAAGGACAAGAACGTGCCTGACTTCAACATCTATACAGAAGTATTGCAGGATTCTGTAGTAGCAATGATGCTGGAAGGTCGTGTAAAGGATGCTTCTGCTTGCTCACTGACCGTTACCAACGACTGTCTGATGCAGGTATATGACAATATCGACTACTTCAAGGATCACCTGACCCTGCGTCAGAGCGAGATTTCTAACTCTCCTGAGGTAATCCGCCGTTTAGGTGTTATCGCAATCAATACAGCTATTGAGGTTGACCTCTACGGCAACGCTAACTCTACCCAGGTTAGTGGTACCAAGATGATGAATGGTATTGGTGGATCTGGCGACTTTGAGCGCAATGCTTACATCAGCATCTTCACCTGTCCTTCTACAGCAAAGGGTGGCCTCATCAGCTCTATCGTTCCTTTCGTGAGCCATCAGGATCACTCAGAGCACGATGTGAATGTTATCGTTACCGAGCAGGGTGTTGCCGACTTGCGTGGCAAGGCTCCTATTGAGCGTGCTAAGTGCATCATAGAAAACTGCGCACATCCTGACTACAAGCAGCTGTTGTGGGATTACCTGAAGATTGCCAAGGGCGGTCAGACTCACCACTGCCTGCCAGCAGCCTTCGCTTTCCACGATACATTGGCTCGCAAGGGTGATATGCACTTGACAGACTTTGCTGAATACGTTAAATAAAGACACCTTATTTATATAAAGAACACCGCAAGGCGAAAAGGCTTTGCGGTGTTCTTTTTGTTATTACCGAGGAATAGCCAACCCTCCCGTAGTAGAAGGGCAATCCTCCCGTAGTAGAGCGCCCGCCTTCCCGTAGTAGATCAATACGCTTCCTGTTATAGCAAAACAAGTTGTTTTGGTATCGAAGGAGATATGATAACGATTTGAAGGAAGCATCTTTACGACACCAAAACAAGTTGTTTTGGTGTAGCGTTATTCTTTTACCAGCAATTCGCAGATAGCATCCTGCAAGGCTCGCGCCTCACTGGCCTTTAGCTGGTTTTGGCACATGATGGCAAAGGCAAGGTAACGCTTCGAGTTGGTTTCCAGATAACCTGCCAAGCAGTTGATACCCGTATAGGAACCTGTCTTGGCATGAACACGTTGATAAGCAGGACTGCCTTTCCGCATACGGTTCTTCAACGTACCATCCACCCCTGATACAGGCAAAGAACGGAACAGATGCGGGAAAATATTGTCACGATTATAAGCGTAACGTAAGAAAGTCACCAGCAAATCCGGCGACACATAATCATACATCGAGAGACCGCAACCATCGGCAAAACGGTAGTCATCGGGCTTCATGCCCATCTCCCTGACAAGTGTTTGCACAGCTTTCAAACTCTCATCGGCAGAGACATGCCGGTTGCCAGAAGCCTGCAAGCCCAAACGGGTGAACATTGCCTCGGCACTAAGATTGTCGCTCTCCTTCATCATTTGTTTCAGCACTTTCTGAACGGAGGTTTCATAAACTGCGACCAACTGACAAGTAGCGTCTTTCTGCAGTTCGGCAAAGCTATACCAGGGCTGTAACAAGGTGAAACGCATCCCCAATCGATCGAGGAAGGTATGCATAAAGAAGTCCTGTGAAGAATACACATTAATCTCCTCCACCCTACGAGCCGTGATGTTGCCGCTCACAGTAATATCATTCCCGTTGCTCAACCAATCGCGCATGACGGTAAACTTGCCGGCAGCAGCTGTTTTGGTCTTGGTCTCGTTAATGACATTGAAATAAGAGGAAACAGGCTTTACCTCCAAACGAGCCGCCTCACCAGGACTGGATGGGATGGCAGTCACCTTCACAAAGCCCTTGTTCAACATCAGCGGCGAGAGATAAGGCTGGTAGCTTTCAGGGTTATCATCCCACAGCCAGCCTTTGCCCCAATACATAGAATCGCGCATCGACACATCGCCATATACCTGTCCGGTAATCACATGGAAAGGGAAGGCAGCTGTCAGATCTACCAACGTATCGAGCGCCGTCTCCATCAGTTCGGGGTCCATACCGCCAATCACATAGATATCCCCCCGAAGGGTATCATTCACAATCTCCCCCTTTGCCCAAACCTCGGTGCGGAACGGTTCCTGAGCACGCGGTTGGTTCAAGGCGGTGATAGCTGTTATAAGCTTCTGCGTAGAGGCAGGACGGCAAAGCTTATCAGCTTGATAAGCATAGAGTGACTGGTTGTCGTTCAGGTCGAACACCGACACCCCCACCATTCCACCTTGTGGCAGTTTGGCCTTAATAAGGGAGTCAAGAGCATTGACAATTGACAATTGAGGATTGAGATTTACAGCATTCTGGCCGCAAGCAGTTGTCTGTCCGACCACTGTCATGGCCAAAGCAATAACTACCCAAAGATAACCAAACTTCTTCACTATTCCTCTATAATAATTCTCAATTGTCAATGCTCAATTCTCTATCACCAGATCTTCACGCGCTGATCTGCCGGACGCCACATGGCATCACCCTCTTTCACGTCGAATGCCTCATAGAACTCAACGGTATTAGAGAGCGGTCCTAACACACGCCACTTGGCAGGTGCATGCTCGTCACTCTTTACACGAGTAGCCAATGCCTCAGGGCGGAACTGCATCATCCAAGCCTGTGCATGACCCAGGAAGTAACGCTGGGCAGGGGTAAAGCCGCCAATGATTACATTATTCTTATACTGGTCAGTCTTCTTGAATGCCTCGAAGCCCATAATCAGGCCACCTAAGTCGGCTATATTCTCACCCTGAGTGTTCTCACCGTTGATGTGCAAGCCATCCACCACTTCATAGTTGTCGAATTGCTCCACAATCATCTTTGTCTTGGCCTGGAATTTAGCCTTGTCCTCTTCAGTCCACCAATTGGTCAGGTTACCTTCTGCATCGTAGTTGCAACCAGTGTCGTCGAAACCATGAGTCACCTCATGACCAAACGTACTACCACCGATGATGGCATACAGGATAGCGTCATCAGGCATGCGGCCGTCGAAGCCAGGCACGATGATGTTACAGCCAGGAATGCAAATCTCATTGTTTGATGGACTATAATAAGCATTGTAAGTCTGAGGTTGCATGTGCCACTCTGTACGATCTACCGGCTGACCATAACGGCTAATCATACGTTTGAAGTTCCAACCAGCATAGTTTATCATGTTGCGGACATAAGAATCACGTGTGATTTCCAGTTCGCTCATATCCTTCCACTTATCAGGATAAGCCAACTTCATGTTCACTGCTGCCAATTTCTTGAGGGCCTTTTCTTTGGTAGGCTCGCTCATCCAATCGAGGTTCTTGATGTGGTTCTCAAACTCCGCCTTGATAGCATTGCCAATCTCCACGAATTTCTCCTTGGTGCCTTTGGGCAAGTATTCTGCCACATACACCTGACCTACCAAGTCACCTAATACACGGTTGGTTACATCTACCACACGCTTCCAACGAGGACGAGGTTCCTGCACACCACGCAAGGTCTTGGAGTAGAAATTGAAGCTTTGCATATAAACATCATCACTCAGGTAGGTGGCATAGCCATCCAGCAAGCCCACCTTCAGATAGTCTTTCAGTACCTTGATGTCAAACTGCTTCATGTGTCCGTTAAGAGCCGTAAAGAACTCAGGCTGCCCTACCACAATGCTATCTACCTGACTCAGTCCCACTGCATTCAGATAAGCATTCCAATCGAATGCAGGCATCAGCTTACTTACCTGTGCCACCGACATCTTATTGTAGTTCTTGAATGGGTCACGCGTGTCTTCTGTCTTACGCGAGCTTTTAGCCAGTGCCATTTCCAACGCCATCACCTTATCGGCAGAAGCCTTGGCCTCTGCATCGGCATAACCCATTGTAACAAACAGGCCCTTCATGTAATCCACGAACTTAGCACGGATATCGGCCGACTTCTCATCTTCATCCACATAGAAACGACGGTCTGGCAAGCTCAAGCCTCCCTGGCTCAAACCCACAGAGTTCTCGTTGCTGTTCTTGTCGTCCTGGGAGACACCGAAATAGAAGAAGCCTCCACCGCCTACTGTGCGCAGATAAGCTAAGGTTGCTGGCAGGTCAGCCAACGATTGCATCGCATCAATCTTCTCGAACTCAGGCTTCAGCTCATTAATACCGTTGGCATTGAGCGCCACACTGTCCATACCAGCAGCATAAAGGTCACCAATCTTCTGCTTGTTGCTACCCTTAGGATTCTCGGTAGCAGCTGCCTCTAAGCAAATCTGATAGACCTGAGCCTGCACCGTATCATCCACGGCAGTAAAGATACCCGTACTTTGCTCGGAAGCAGGAATGGGATGTTGCTT
>OMSH01000221.1 GCA_900313715.1 uncultured Prevotellaceae bacterium | reverse complement strand
TGCGTAAACGAGTAACGCCGATTGAAGAACAATTCCTGCCACTGACGCACATTGCCCAGAAAATGATTATTCAGGATAATCACTTTTACAGGACATCCATATTCCATGATAGTGCCAAACTCCTCAATAGTCATCTGGATGCCACCATCACCAACGAAAAGGCATACCGTCCTGTCGGGTGCTCCAAAGGTAGCGCCGATAGCTGCTGGTAAGCCGAATCCCATGGTACCCAAACCTCCTGATGTTACTATACTACGTTTGTTCAACAGATGGAAATAGCGGGCTGAAGTCAACTGGTTCTGACCTACATCAGTTACCAGGATACCCTCATGCTTTGTGGCTTCTGCAACGGCATGCACCACTTCACCATAACTTAGCGTCTTTGTCTTAGGGTTCAGTTCGTTATATATAACTTTATCATATTCCAGTTTTTCATAGGTAGTGAAACTATCCGACCATTTTTCATGTTTAGCAGGATTCAACTTCTCACCCACTACACGCAAAGTGTTCTTGCAATCGCCTAAGACAGCCACATCTACCTTTACATTCTTATTTATTTCAGCTGGATCTATATCAAAATGGATAATCTTTGCTTGCTTTGCATAGTTAGGCAGATAGCCTGTTACACGGTCACTAAATCGCATACCCACAGCTATCAGTACATCACATTTATTAGTATTCACATTAGGTCCGATATTGCCATGCATGCCCAGCATACCCTTGTTCAAAGGGTGGTTATATGGAAGAGCAGAGAGTCCCAACATAGTCGTACCACAAGGGATATCAGCCTTCTCAATGAAGTCAAGCAGTTCCTGATGAGCATTGCCCAATTCGACTCCCTGTCCTACCAACATAAATGGACGTTTGGCATTATTTATCAGCTCAGCAGCCTGCTCTACCGATGCCATATCAGTATCGGGTACAGGGTCGTAACTGCGTATATAATTCACCTCTGCAGGCTCAAATTCTATCATCTGTGTCTGTGCACTCTTGGGGAAGTCGAGCACCACAGGGCCTGGTCGGCCGCTCTTTGCGATATAGAAAGCACGTGCCACCGCTTGTGCGATGTCGTTGGCATCGCGAATCATGTAGCTCCATTTAGAGATTGGTTGCGTCAAGCCCACCCAATCGACCTCTTGAAAAGCATCGGTACCCAAGGCACCTACACCCACCTGTCCGGCTATTACCACAATAGGCGTACTGTCGATCATCGCATCAGCGATGCCAGTAACGGTGTTGGTAGCGCCCGGGCCGCTGGTCACAAGGCAGACGCCTACTTCACCAGACACCCTGGCAAAGCCCTCTGCCGCATGGGCAGCACCTTGTTCATGCCTTACCAGTATGTGGTTAAGCTTTCCCTGATGGTCATACAAGGCATCATACACAGGCATGATGCTACCACCAGGATAGCCGAATATGGTCTTCACTCCCTGATGTTCCAGCGCTCTCATCAACGCTTCCGATCCAGATATCATAGTCTTTCCCATAAGGTTCAATTTTACTTCGTAACAATTCTGTCGCGACTCGGCATCGTTCAATCAAGCTTGACTCTGCTCTTGCTGCTCCAGAAAGTCTCAATTTTCAATTTTCAATTTAAATAATTCTCACAGCTCCCTTATCAGCCGAACTAACCATAGAAGCATATGCCTGCAAGCTCTTTGGCACCTGACGGTTACGGGTTAGAGGTTGCATAGGCCTTGCAGCCAGCTCCTCATCACTCAGTAACACGTTGATGCTTCGGCGAGGGATGTCTATTTCGATAATGTCACCATCCTTGATTTTGCCAATGTTACCACCAGCTGCTGCCTCAGGAGAGATATGTCCGATGCTCAGGCCAGAAGTACCGCCACTGAAACGGCCATCGGTAATCAGTGCGCAAGCCTTACCCAAGTGACGACTCTTTATATAAGAGGTAGGATACAACATCTCCTGCATACCAGGACCACCTTTCGGTCCTTCATGGGTAATGACCACCACATCGCCGGCGTTGACGCGGTTCTCGTCGAGAATACCATCACAAGCAGCATCCTGTGAGTCGAACACACGAGCCGGACCGCTGAAATGGAAGAGGCTCTCATCCACGCCTGCAGTCTTGATGACACAGCCATCTTGTGCGATATTACCCTTCAGTACAGCCAATCCGCCATCCTTAGTGTAGGCATGTTCCAAATCACGGATGCAACCATTGGTACGGTCGGCATCAAACTCCTTGTAATAGGTCTCTTGCGACCCCATCACGTTGCTGAATCGGTTGGCTGGAGCACTGAGGTAGATATTCTTAGCCTCCCAGCTTACTTGTCCGGTCTCGATAGTATATTTATCGATTTCCTCTGCCAAGGACATGCCGTCAACACGCTTCAACGAAGTATCCACCAGTCCGCCTTTCGCCAACTGCTGCATGATGGCCACAATGCCACCGGCACGGTTAACATCCTGCACATGATACTTGTTTGTATTAGGAGCCACCTTGCAAAGACAAGGCACCTTGCGACTCAGCATGTCGATATCGTCCATCTTGAAATCAACATCTGCCTCATGAGCCACTGCCAACAGATGCAACACGGTATTGGTGGAGCCACCCATAGCGATGTCCAATGACATAGCGTTGAGGAATGCCTGACGGGTAGCGATGCTGCGAGGCAGTACACTCTCGTCACCCTCCTCATAATATTTATAGGTATTCTTTACAATCAGCTCAGCAGCCTGCTGCATCAGTCGCTTGCGATTGGCATGGGTAGCCAGCACGGTTCCGTTACCAGGCAAAGCCAGACCGATAGCCTCTGTCAGACAGTTCATAGAATTGGCGGTAAACATGCCTGAACAGCATCCGCAACCAGGACAACCCACTTGCTCGATCTCTGCCAAGTCGGCGTCACTCACCGTCTTGTCGGCACCTTTGACCATCAAGTCCACCAGATCCACCTGCTCGTTACGGAAGTTACCTGCTTCCATCGGACCACCCGACACAAAAACAGCAGGGATATTCAGTCTCATGGCTGCCATCAGCATACCCGGCGTAATCTTGTCGCAGTTGCTGATGCACACCATGGCGTCAGCCTTGTGGGCATTCACCATATATTCTACACTGTCAGCAATAATATCTCTTGAAGGCAACGAATACAGCATGCCATCATGTCCCATAGCGATGCCATCGTCGATAGCGATAGTATTGAACTCAGCTGCAAAGCATCCTAACTTTTCTATTTCCTGCTTTACCAGCTGACCAGCTTCATGCAGGTGCACATGTCCTGGCACAAACTGAGTAAAAGAGTTGACCACTGCAATGATGGGCTTACCCAACTGCTCTTTCTTCATGCCGTTAGCCACCCATAGGGCCCTGGCTCCAGCCATGCGTCTGCCTTGCGTACTGAACGAACTTCTTAACTGATGTTTCATGTTTATCAATCTATATAGAATTGAGTCGCAAAATAACTACTTTTTTTACTATTTGCCAAACGATTTTAAGAAAATGTTGCCAAGATGTAAATATTAATAACAATTCATCAACGAACCGTCTCTCATCCCTTCCCTTCGCAAAAAAGGCACTATAAAACTTGGAATACTCCCTAAAAATGCACTACCTTTACAAGCAAAACAAAAAAAAGCTTACAATGACCAAGAAAGAAAGATATAGAGGAATCATCGGATGGTTCCGAGAGAACATGGCTATTGCAGAGACAGAGCTGCATTACGAGAATCCGTTTCAGTTGCTGATGGCAGTAATCTTGAGTGCCCAATGCACCGACAAACGCGTGAACCAGATTTCTCCTGCCTTGTTTGAAGCCTATCCTACTCCTGAGATAATGGCAGTATCGACCCCAGAGGCAGTATATGAATATGTAAAAAGTGTATCTTACCCAAACAGCAAAGCAAAACATCTCGTAGAGATGTCGCGGATGCTGGTCAAGGATTTTGGCGGTGAGGTGCCCAGCGAGATGGATGATTTGGTAAAGCTGCCAGGCGTGGGCAGGAAGACAGCCAATGTGATGCTAAGTGTGGTGTGGGGCAAGGCCACCATGGCAGTAGATACCCATGTATTTAGGGTAAGTCATCGTTTAGGGCTGGTGCCTGACAGTTGTAATACCCCTTTGAAAGTAGAGTTGGAGCTGGTGAAGCACATTGCCGATGAAGACATACCTAAGGCCCACCACTGGCTGCTGCTACATGGCAGGTATGTCTGTCAGTCGAGGACCCCGCATTGTGAGAAGTGCGGCTTGCAGCCTTGGTGCCAACACTTTTTAGGAAAATAAGTATGGAATTAGAGAAAGATTTTGTATCTTTGCGACTCAAAAGAAGGAATTATCAACTTTTTATATAAAAAGAACTATGACAATTGATCAATTTAATTTTGCCGGTAAGAAGGCAATCGTTCGTGTGGACTTCAACGTGCCACTCGATGAAAATGGTAATGTAACTGATAAGACCCGTATCATGGGTGCGCTGCCAACCTTGAAGAAG
>OMSH01000222.1 GCA_900313715.1 uncultured Prevotellaceae bacterium | reverse complement strand
TTACTGCCGGTGGACGAGTTATTGCCGTTTGCTCATATGGAGAAACCCGTGAAGAAGCACTGAAACAATGCTATTTTGCTGCCAGTATGATTGAATTCGAGAAAAAGTATAACAGAAGTGACATAGGCAAAGACCTTGGCTAAAACAATTCAAAAAGCGATTGTAACCAACCAACTGACACTAACAACAGGTATCATTGCATCTGTTGTCATGTGGACAGTGTGTTATATTGTACGCCCTATAGCTAATTTTGGAGAAACCATAGGGGCTTATGCTTTATACGCCCTTATTGGATACTTGCTGATAGTTATGAACAAGTCGTTTGCCATTATTCGGCTTAGGGCTTCTTTTCAAACAGTCATCTTCTTGATACTGACAGCGATAACCATAGAAATCCATATGTTCAATGTGGGTATTATCATGACTTTGTGTTGCTTATTCAGTATCTTGTTATTGTACAAAACCTTTCACGTTTCCTGGTCGGCAGGTTTGCTGTTCCATGCCTTTATCTTTTGGGGCATCGCAAGTCTTTTGGTTCCGAAAATCGTATGGCTCATTCCTTATATCTGGTACACCTGTTATGTGTTCGGCTCACTGAACACAAGGAGTTTTGTAGCCTCTATGTTTGGATGGTCCATACCTATAGGAGGATATGCACTTTATGGTTACCTAACCAACCAAAGGATGGATATCATGGCAAAAGCAGCAGAGATTATAAGAGTAGAAAGCATCTCTTCTGTTAGCATAGAGTTATCTATAATCGTAATGCTATTCTTCTCGTTACTCATCTTTTTGGTGAGCGCTATCCACTTTCTCATGTTTGCTATGGATGAAAAAGTGCAGACACGCTGTTATCTCCAACATCTCACCGTAACCGTCACGGTGTTGTTTATAATCGTTTTCAGCTGTATATCCACCACCTTGCAACTCATGCCTTTGATATTGTCTGGTGTTAGTCTGCTATATGGACATTTCTCCACGCTTACTAATAGCAAGTGGTCGAATATATTCTTTGTCAGCACATTGCTCTGCCTGATACCCCTATTATTCATTAATCTGCTTTACTAAAATGGATGCATTTGTACAACTTATGACAGACTGGGGATACGTGGGTATGTTGCTCACAGCCTTTTTAGCAGGTAGTCTGATTCCTTTCAGTTCGGAGTTAGTACTGACTGGTCTGCTCTCCTTGGGACTGAACCCCATAGGCATTCTCATAGCTGCTACTATCGGCAATACGATGGGAGGCATGACTTGCTATTGGTTGGGTAGTTTAGGGAAAATGGAGTGGATAGAGAAATATTTCCATATCAAGGAAAAGCATGTGATAAAAGCTAAAAAATTCCTTCAGGGTAAGGGTGCCTGGATGGCATTCTTTGCCTTTCTTCCTTTTATTGGCGGACCTATAGCCGTTGCCTTAGGACTGATGCGAAGCAACCTGCCGATTACCATCACGGCTATGATCATTGGCAAAGCTGTGAGATACATCATCCTTATCGGTATCCTGCTCTCAATCTTTTAATGACAGAACAACAATAAGACAACTATAAAGACAGAATATAAAAATAGGATATGCAGAAGTTGCATATCCTATTTACTTATTATAAAACGATGTTTACTGGATCTTAGCAGCAAAGCCACCACCTGGAGCAAGATGAATTTGTAGCTTGCTTTCAGTTCTTTCATTCGTCAGCTTGAAATCGGAGCCCTTACGATCGGCATTCACACCATCCTTGAAGAGCTGCATTTGCTTTCCACTGAGGAAAGACAAGTCGATGGTCAGGTCTCTTGGCTCACGATTTGTAATGCCACCCACATACCAAGTGTTGCCACTACGGCGTGCAGTCACGATATATTCACCCACCTTACCATCAATGATGCGTGTCTCATCCCATACGGTAGGGATTTCTGCGATGAAATCGGTACATTCTGGTTCCTTCAGGTAATTCGTAGGTGAATCACAAAGCATGTTAAGCGGAGAATCCAGTACCACATACAGACCTAACTGGTGGCAACGTGTACCCTGACTCATCGGCTCAGAGTTGAAAGGATGATAGTTCCTGATACCACCATTGAGCATAGCACCCTGGGTATAGTCCATCGGACCAGCTACCTGACGGATATAAGGAATGGTAACATCATACTTCAACTGGTCAGTGCCAGACTCCCATTTCATCTGTTCCAAACCATGCACACCCTCGAAGTTCACCACATTCGGATAAGTACGGTTCAAGCCAGAAGGTTTGTAGGTTCCGTGGAAGTCTGCTAACATATGGTATTTAGCACAGGTAGCAGCCGCACGATACATAAACTCTGTCATCAGCTGGTCATCACGATCCATAAAGTCGATCTTGAAGCCCTTTACCCCCATGTCTGAGTAGTGTTTGCACACATTCTCCATATCTCGGTTGAAAGCATAGTAGCCTGCCCAGAGGATGATGCCCACCCCCTTCTGCTTGCCATATTCCACTATACCTTTGAGGTCAATTTCAGGGATGATCTGCAAGAGGTCAGCTTTGAGGTTTACTGCCCATCCTTCATCTAAGATAACATACTCGATGCCCTTTTGTGAGGCAAAATCAATATAATATTTATAAGTCTCTGTATTGATACCAGCACGGAAATCCACGCCTCCAATGTTCCAGTCGTTCCACCAGTCCCACGCCACCTTGCCAGGTTTTACCCAACTATAGTCAGCTACCCTACTCGGTTCGCCCAACTGATAGCCCAGCGTACTGGCAGCTATGTCTTTGTCTTCTTTTGCCACAATAGCAATTCGCCAAGGAAAAGTACGAGGACCATTGATCTTGGCAATGAAGTTCTCACCTTCGCTCACAGGCTCCTGTAACATATTGTGCCCACCTTGCTTCATGGTTTTTGGATAAGGAGCGTTGATACCCTGCATCTTGTCAGAACCTGTACCCAAGAGATAAAGACCTGGATAGCTTTCAAGGTTAGTCTCAGTGATACAAACAACACCGTCGTCAGTCTTTACCATTACTGGTAAGAAAGTGAGACGATCTCTTTTCATATCTTTTACCTTATATTCACTATAAAGGTTTTCGAATGAGGATCCAAACTGAGCAGTGAAGTCACCAGCCTTGTAATCTTCACGAACATAGGAAGCTATTACGTCATCATCGTCATCAAAATCGAAAGCAGTATTGTCTTTTTGAATGATAAACGGAGTCTTGCGAGTAGTGATCAAACGATAAGCAATACCATCGTTATAGGCACGAAATTCCACACCATAATCACCTTTAAACGTCAGTGTCAGCTCATTATAGTTATCACGCAATTGACTGGCACGATAGAAAGGAGAAGGAATCATTTGATCAACCTTCTGCGTCTTCTTCGATTTCAGTTTAGGATTTGAACCCCACACTTCGCCAGTAGTCAATGTTACACCGATAGGTGAGTCATCCATCACCTCTTCCCCATCTAAAGAAATAGAATAAGTGAGTTGATTGTCCAATGAGATTTCAGCCGTCACCCTGCCATTGGGAGAGGCGATCTTAAATTCTTTTTGTGCCGATGCGCTCCAAGCAAAGCAGAGCGTCATTGCCACTAATGCAATTTTCTTCATAATATGAGCATTTTATTCGTTATCTAAAGAGTGACAGATGCTTGAGTTCATACGCTTCAGCTGAGCCTCATCGAGTTTAATGACCTTGCGATCATAGGTCATCAAACCGTTCACCTCAATTTCAACATCTGTAGTTTGTGTATATACAGCAGCTGAGAAGCCCTTAGGGATATAGTCCTTCAGCATCTGCGCATATTTCAGATATTCATCCGTTACCTCTTTTTCAGTATTGAACTGCACATAACCCCAGTTGCGGTCTGGTTCCCAAATATTCTCCTTGATAACTCGACCAATACCACCATATTCACCCAATACATTTACGCGAGAACCATCATACAGATACATGTCTGGTTGTGGATAGTTGTGCAAGTCAAGAATATCACCCACAGGATAGAAGTTTCCACCGCTGGCAGGGTTCACCAAGCGAGAAGGGTCATGCTGCTTGGTCCACTCTGTAATCTCTTGAGTCTTGAACTGCCCCCAAGCCTCATTGAAAGGAACCCATACAGAAATGCAAGGATAGCTGTAAAGGGCATCCATAATCTCTTCCCACTCTTTACGGTAGTTAGCTTCACTCTCTGCACTGCGATGCAGTTCAGTATCAGTAAAGTATTCTTTGTTCTGCCAACGAGGATTTCTATCTCCACTTGGCATATCCTGCCACAACAAGATACCCATCTGGTCGCAGTAGGTATACCATCGAGCAGGTTCAACTTTGATGTGCTTGCGAATCATGTTGTATCCAAAATCTTTGGTCTTTTGGATATCATACTTCAATGCTTCGTCACTTGGAGCAGTATAGAGACCGTCAGGCCACCAACCCTGATCCAACGGACCATACATGAAGATAGGCTTATTGTTGAGTTGCAGACGCATAATACCATTCTTATCTTTACCGGCAGAAATCTTGCGCATAGCAGCATAGCTGTTTACCTTATCTACTTCAACACCATTTTTCAATAAACTTACCTTTACATTATAGAGGAATGGGGAATCAGGTGACCATAATTTGGCATCAGCAGGCATTTGTACCTGTACAGGCAGATTGTTTACAGAAGCACCTTCAGCCACTAATTTCTGACCGTCAAACACACTAACCTTAGCCTGATAGCCTTTACCATTCAAACCTTCTGTCTGAACTTCAACTTGCAATTGATGGTTGTCGATATCAGGAGTAGTCTTCAGATTAGCAATGTGAGCTTCAGTCACAGGCTCCAGCCAAACAGTCTGCCAAATACCAGTCACCGGAGTGTACCAAATACCACTAGGATTATTCACCTGCTTGCCACGTGGTTGATAACCCTTGTCTGTAGGATCCCATACACGTACTGTCAACTGATTGGCACCACGAGCATTCAAAGCATCGGTAATATCCAAATAGAATGGAACATAACCTCCTGTATGAGAGCCTACACTCATATCGTTTACCCAAACATCTGCCTTCCAGTCAACAGCTCCGAAATGCAGCAACACACGTTTGCCTACCCAGGTTTTAGGCACATCAAAAGTGCGCTGATACCATAATTCTTCTGTTTCTTTTACACGCTTGGCAACACCTGAAAGCGAGGACTCTATGGCAAAAGGCACAAGAATCTCACCATCCCAACTTTGAGGAGTCGCTTCACCCTTAGGTTTGATGGCATAGTTCCATAAACCATTCAAGTTTTTCCAATCAGACCTTTCCATAATGGGGCGTGGATACTCTGCCCACACATTTGCAGGAGTTACCTGTTCTGCCCATGTAGTCTTGATTTTATCACCAGCTGGCTTCCAGTTTTGAGCCAACGCACATACGGATGTCAATGCCAAAGTAGCCATCCAAAGCAATGTCTTTTTCATCGCAATTAGTTTTTAAGGTTCA
>OMSH01000223.1 GCA_900313715.1 uncultured Prevotellaceae bacterium | reverse complement strand
GCAAAGCCTCGATGGCTGCTTGTGCCTTGCCTTCGTAGTTAGTGTTAGCTAAACCAGTAGCCCCTTCCACCTCGATGCTTCTCAGACCTGCATATCTTCCAATGCCCCTGATAAGGTCAACGGCAGAAATGACATCGCCACGTTTGATTTGAGGATACATCTCCATAAGTGTTTGCATCTGTGGACGATAGCCTCCGCTCCAAGGCCAGATGGAGTTGGCCATATCTTTGCCTTGTTTCTGTCTCTCTATGTTGAAGGGGTGTTCTGCGAGCAGATCTTGTGACTTCAGTATGAGGTCGTTGAGCAACTTTGCAGTGTCCTCGGCAGATTGAACATTTGGTTTGGGTAATAAAGGTTGCCAAGGCTCGTTGGGGTGGTCATGCGGGGGCGCACAATCCACCTCCTTACTGCCTCCTTTGATGACTAAGAGGTGGCGGTACTGGATGCCAGGGATGAACTTGATGCGGTCGTTGCCCAAGCATTTGTTCAGGTATTCAATAAGTAGGGCGCCATCATCTGTGTTGAGATGTCCGCCATGATGGTTCTTGATCTTGCCGTCAGCCAAGGTGATAATGTTGCATCGTAGCGCTAAATCGCCTGACTGCATCTCGTAGCCTATAGAGGCTGCTTCCAATGGGCCGCGACCTTCATATACCTTGTGCAAGTCGTATCCCAAGATGCAGGTATTAGCCACCTCTGATCCTGGGCTGAATCCTTCGGGTACTGTGAGTAACCTGCCACAACGGCCTTCTTTTGCCAACAGGTCCATAACAGGGGTATGGGCATATTGCATCAGCGTCTTGCCTCCCAACCTCTCTACCGCATGGTCGGCCATACCGTCACCTAATATAATTATATGTTTCATTGGTTTAAACGTTAGCAATCGACATGATGTCGGCAAACACTCCAGCTGCCGTCACGCTGGCACCAGCGCCATAGCCCTGAATCATCATCGGATATTCGTGGTAGCGCTCAGTGGTGAGCAGGATGATGTTGTTGCTGCTCTCCAGTCCGTAGAACGGATGGTTGCTGGCCACTTCCTCCAAACCAACAGAAGCCTTACCCTCCGACAATCTGGCCACGAAGCGCCAACGCTTGCCTTGATCTGCTAACTTCTTGCGACGTGTCTCAAAATCGGAATCTAACTCTGGGATATGTTTCCAGAAATCATCCAACGAGCCTTCCATCAGTTGGTCGGGGATGAATAGCTGCTTCTCTACATCTTCCTGATCCAGACGATAGCCAGCCTCTCGTGCCAAGATAACCAATTTCCTGATTACATCCTTGCCGCTGAGGTCGATGCGGGGATCTGGCTCCGAGAACCCTTTCTGCTTGGCTTCGGTAATGGCCTGACTCATGGTGGTCTTGTCGCTCAGAGCATTAAAGATATAGTTGAGTGTGCCACTTAGTACCGCCTCAATTTTCAGTATTTTGTCACCGCTGTGAATGAGGTCGTTGATGGTATTGATAATCGGCAGCCCTGCACCCACATTGGTTTCGAAGAGGAACTTCACGCCACGTTGATGGGCCGTTTGCTTTAACTTTATATAGTTTTCGTAAGGCGATGAGGCTGCTATCTTATTGGCTGCTACAACTGATATATTATGTTGTAGTAATTGTTCGTAGATTGATGCAACGCCGCTGTTGGCGGTACAATCCACAAACACGGCATTGAAGATGTTCATGCCTGTCACCTCATCAAGCAATACTTTTAAGTCGCAGTCCTTTCCTTTCTCCAATAATTCGTTCTTATAGTCTTTAAGGTCAATGCCATCACGCGTGAACAAACCCTTCTTACTGTTGGCAATACCCACCACATTCAGTTGCAGGCCATTCTCACGCATTAGTTTCTCGCGTTGGCTCTCTATTTGGGTGATGAGGCTATGGCCTACTGTGCCAATGCCGCAGATGAAGAGGTTCAGCACCTGATATTCCGACAGGAAGAATGAGTCGTGAATCACGTTCAGCGACTTACGCAGCAACTTTTTGTTCACCACGAAAGAGATGTTGGTCTCGCTGGCACCTTGGGCACAGGCAATAACACTGATACCGCTACGGCCCAATGCTCCGAACAACTTACCGGCGATGCCTGGGGTATGCTTCATGTTCTCACCTACGATAGCCACTGTGGCCAGGCCGTATTCGGCTTTCATGGGGAACATTTCCCCCAACTCTATCTCCTTGCTGAATTCCTTGTCGAGTACCTCGCAGGCTGTTACGGCATCAGCTGTTCTTACACCAATAGAAGTGGAGTTCTCACTAGATGCCTGACTCACCATGAATACACTAATACCATGCTCTGCCAGTGTGCTGAAGATGCGGCGGTTCACGCCAATCACACCTACCATGCCTAAGCCCTGTACGGTAATTAGGCAGGTGTCATCGATACTGCTGATACCCTTGATGGCTTTGCCTGTGCCATTTGAAGTGCCTTGACGGATAACGGTGCCTTGGGCATCGGGGTTAAACGTATTCTTGATTAAGATAGGTATGTTTTTGTGATAGACTGGCCAGATGGTTGGTGGATATACTACCTTAGCACCGAAGTTACACAGTTCAGTAGCTTCGACGTAAGTTAGACTGCTGATGGTATAGGCGCTGTGGATAACACGTGGGTCGGCTGTCATAAAGCCATCAACATCAGTCCATATCTCCAAACTCTCAGCATCTAATGCTGCTGCAACGATGGCAGCGGTATAGTCACTGCCACCTCTGCCTAAGTTGGTTACCTCACCCGTATTCTTGTCGGTGGCAATGAAACCGGGGATTAGTGTCAGCTGTGGGAGGTCGCAGAACTGTTCCTTCACCAATTTGTTGGTTAGTTCGGCATTGAGTATATGTTTGCCTTGCTTGCGCTCGGTCTTGATAAATTCGCGTGAGTCTTTCCATGCGGCTCCTGTCACTTCTGCTACAATCAGACTGGAGAGGCGTTCGCCATAGCTCAGTATCGTGTCGTTGGTTTTCCTGCTTAGATCCTTTATAAGGTAGATGCCCTGGAAGATGTCGCGTAACTCACCTAACAGCTGCTCTACCTTGATTTGTAGTTCGTTGCGTTTATTATCTGTGGGAATATTTTCTATTATCAGGTCATGATGTCTATTGGTTAACTGTGTCAGTTCATCTTCATAAGCCTTGTTGCCTTCTGATGCCATCTGAGCGGTCTTGATTAGCTGGTCGGTTACACCACCAAGTGCTGAAACCACCACAATTACTTGCCCTTCCTGACTGCTAACTATTTGTTTTACATTTCTGATGCCATTGGTGGTTCCTACGGATGAACCACCGAATTTCAATACTTTCATCTGCTAATTGTTTAAATATGGAGGCAAAGTTACTATTTTTTTTGTATATTCGCAGTCAAAAGGTTGATAATTATGAAGACTAACACTGCTACACCTTCTATTTTGCTGGTCTATACCGGTGGTACCATTGGTATGATTGAGAATCCTGTGACTGGAGCACTTGAGAATTTTAGTTTCGAACAACTCAAGAAGCATGTGCCAGAACTTCAGAAGTTTAATTTCTACATTGACAGCTGGCAGTTCGATCATCCCATGGATTCGTCTGATATGGATGCCAAGGCGTGGTGCATGTTAGTGGACATTATACAGAGTAACTATGACAGATATACTGGTTTTGTTGTATTACACGGTACAGATACAATGGCATTCACTGCCTCTGCGCTGAGTTTTATGCTACACGGCTTGTCGAAGCCAGTCATCCTCACTGGTTCCCAATTACCGATAGGTGTAATTCGTACTGATGGAAAAGAGAACCTTTTAACCAGCCTTGAGATTGCGGCAGCTTCCCGTCCAGATGGTAAGCCTATGGTGCAGGAGGTTTGTGTCTATTTCGAGAATAAGCTGATGCGAGGCAACCGTACAACCAAATTAAATGCTGAGGACTTCAATGCATTCCGTTCTTATAACTATCCCGATTTGGCTACGGTTGGTATTCACATCCGTTATAACTTGAATGCCATCCATTATGATAATACTGAGACCCCATTGACAGTTTATACAGAGATGAATACTAATGTGGCGGTACTAAAGCTGTTTCCTGGCATACAGGAAATGGTGGTTCGCTCAGTTTTGTCAATTGAGGGGTTGAAAGGTGTGGTGCTGGAAACCTATGGTAGTGGCAATGCTCCTCGCAAGGGCTGGTTGTTGGATTGTCTGAGTGAGGCTACTAATCGTGGAGTCGTGATAGTAAATGTTACCCAATGCAAATCTGGTATGGTGGATATGGATCGCTATGAAACAGGCTATCAACTCAAGTCGGCAGGAGTACTTAGTGGTTATGACATCACTACTGAGGCTGCTTTAACCAAACTGATGTTCTTATTTGGGCAACACTTGTCGGTAGATGAGGTGCGTCAGGAGATGATGCACTCTATAGTTGGTGAGATATCGATGGAATAAGTAGCTTCATTCGCTTTTTTAATTTTTGGTTCTATTATAAATAAATTGGGGTGAGTCATTCGACTCACCCCAATCTCATATTAGTATTCCTCTAAGAGAATTATTGCCAGTCAGTGTTCTGTGCGAAACGACCTTCTGAAGCTCTGATCTCATTGATAGGAATTGGAAGGCAAGTAAAGTTTTTAGGAGTAGTCTGGTATTTAGCCAAGTACTGCTTTTCGAAAGCTACATACTTACCCAATGTTTCACCAACATCACCCCAACGAGCCAAGTCGAAGAAACGATGACCTTCGAATGCGAGCTCAGCACGACGCTCACGCTTCAATGCGGTCCATGCTTCATCAGCACTTGCAAATCCATCATACAGGGCAATCATGTATTCAGCAGCTGCATCAGTGTGTACCGTGTTGTTTACCTTGTCTACATATTTGTATGAACCATCAGTAATACCAGCTTCTGCCTTTACATAGCTGTTGGCTGCACGTGTGCGAACTTCGTTGATAAGAGCCAGTGCTGTTGGGAGGTCATTCTCACGGATAGCGATTTCTGCCAACATCAGTTTCACATCAGCAACACGCATAATGCGATGGTTCTTTACATTTGAAGTACCATAGTTGGTCAATGCCTGACCACCCAATTCTGCTACACGGGTGATGTGCTTCTTGGTTACATATACACCTGCGTTGGTGAATGAACGGATCCAAGCTGCCTCAGGAGCTGCTCCCCAATCCAGGAATGGAACGTTAGCACGGCCCATACTGATATCCAGACGTGGGTCAGTAACAATAGTCAGGTCAGTCTTGATAGAACGCTCAATTACCTTTTCTGTTTCCGGATCGATAACTTCCTTGAACTTAGTAGGAACGTCACGGCTCTCAAAGTCAGCTGCTGGCAAACCACTATCGTCAACAATCATGCTGTTCACATAGTTGTAAGTAGGCTGGATGAAACCCCAACCAGTGTTGATACCAGT
>OMSH01000224.1 GCA_900313715.1 uncultured Prevotellaceae bacterium | reverse complement strand
CAAAACGTCTTCATTGAAAAGGTTCTTGATACTGGTGATGCCTGATACATTATTCAATGCATTAAGTGCAATGAAATCGGCCAATTGCAACATGGTCATGCAGATGGCTTTGTCGATAGGGGTTCGAACCACCGTATACTCCTGAGGTACATCGAATGATGCCAACTGCTTTGGTACCAAAGCAAAATGCCAGGCAGTAGACTCCTCCGCTTGTGGGTCTTGGATGTCAATCAGACGGATGCCGTTGGTAAGGTCTTTTACTTGAAAGCCTTGAGCATAATTTAATTGATAATTGTGAATTGATAATTGAGAATTATCCATATCCCCAGATACTTTCTCAGCCTTCTTGCCTTTGCAACAACATAGAAGACAAGCCAACAGACACAAACCAAATGTTTTGATAATGTTTTTCATATATCTTTTCTTTTTTTTAAATCCTTTTTTTGCTTTTATCATTGTTCTGATCCTTCGATGATATGTCATTTGACTTCGGAGCTGAGTCTCGTGTTAATTGAACGTAGTCAAAAAACAATTTCCCATCAGGAAGTAATGGAGCACAATGCTCGTAGCAATGCCGAAGTACCACCTCCACAAAAGCATCAAGTTCTGAGGGAGGAAGCAGACTAATCAAATCACGTGCCATATTTAGGTTGTCGGATAGTAGCAAACTCTCTTCCGAACATCCAGCTTCACGCATCATCACCTTAATGAAATCCTTATTCATCGTAGCTTCACGGCTATGTGTATCTAAATGTCCTTCAGCCAGTTTGACGGCCTTACCCATCATAATGCCGATGGTGATTTGAGGTATCTTCATCTCGTTGGCCAGACGTAAAGCTTCTCCTATGTAGTTGCCATATTCCACAAAAGCCTGTGTGGGTAGTTCCTGGTATCTTTCTTGTAAGATTTTCTCGCTCATGGCTCCCGAATGGAGCACCAGATGCTGGCATCCCATTGCCTTTGCCACATTCATGCATTTGCGGATGGAATTGATGAAACCTTCGATACTGAAGGGTTGTATGATGCCTGATACCCCCACGATAGATATACCATCAACAATCCCCAAACGAGGATTGAAGGTTTTGTGGGCAAGTTCTGTTCCAGCAGGAACGCTTACTATAACTTTGATTGTTTTTAATTGATAATTGAGAATCGAACTATGTTCCTTTTCTAATAAGCTCCGGAGGTTCTGACGAATCATTTGGCGAGGTACCTTATTGATAGCAGCAGAGCCAATGGGATAGTCAAAGCCAGGTAAGGTGATACGTCCAATGCCTTCACCACCTCGGATAAGGATGCGTGGATAGAGCTGATCATCATCGGCTTGGTCTTCTGTTGTTAAAGGTGTGCCATCAGGCAATATTTCTACAGAAGCCCTGATTTCTATTCCTTTGGTGATGTCAGGATCGTCACCGCTATCTTTCAGCACATAAGCGTAATTGTCACCATAGTGTACTTCCACATGAATAGTCTCGCCATTAGGGAGAATAACGGGAACGACTTGAGGATGTAGTCCATCTAATTGATGCATAGCAGCTATGGAAGCAGCAGTGGCGCAAGTGCCTGTTGTGATTCCACTATGTAATGGATAGAATTGTGGCAACAGTTTTTCTACCATTCTACGTAAACCGTGTTCGCCATTGACGATATGAAAAACCAATGGCGTAGCAGGACGACAAATGGCAAATACTTGCATGCCTTGTTCTTTGGCGGCATTTACTTTCTCAAGAAAACCACCGCTTGTGCCACTTTCCTTGGTGATCATGGCATCAAACGGTGGTTGTAGCGAAAAGTGAATGTTATTCCATGTGGTATCATTATTTTCGTCATAATAGAAAAGATGGTCATCAGAGATGCCATTTTCATGTGCTATTCGCAATGAGCTTTCTCGGTTGAGGATGCGGAAATAGCAATCAACACCAAGATTGATAAGTGGCTTTAACTTGGTGATGGTCTGAACGCCAGTAAGTGCCAACAGATGTTTCACTCCATTTTCTTGTATCTTCTCGATAGCATCGGCATAGTTGTTACACCAAATGATGGAAGGGTCTCGCGGTGGGAAAACACGCTCAAAACGAATGGCAGGAATATTTAAGGAAAGAGCTACATCAGCTATCGTTTGATGCAATACCTCGGCAAAGGGATGTCCTGCATCAACCAGTAGCTTGATTGCGTGTTCCAGACAGAAGGTTTTGAGTTGTTCGGTATTCAAAGCGCCTGTAAGGCGAGTGCCATGATGCAACACAACCTCCTGCTCATCGCCTCGCGTTGAGTAGTAGTAGGGATTGCCTGCTTCTTCGAGCTTCCTGATGGCTATCCTGCCTTCTGTTGTTCCTCCAAAAACTAAAATCATTAGTTTATTCTTAATTACTTTCCTTATCCATTATCCATTGGCTTCACCCAATTCTGTCACAACTCGGCATAGCTGATGTAAGCATCGCTCTGCTCTTGCTGCTCCAGAAAGTCTCAATTTTCAATTATCTTTCCCTTCCCTAAAAAGATGAGTAAACTGCTTATTGTACAACTCCGACAAACCCTGACGGTTGTCGATGGCATCGCCAACTACCAACATGGTTGTCAGTGTCAGGTTGTTGTCTTTCACAATTTTTGCTAAATCCTTCAATACTCCACGATAGATGCGTTGGTCTTTCCACGTAAGGTGGTAACAAGCCGCAACAGGAGTATCTTCAGGATATTCCATCAGCAATTCACGTTGCACCTCGTCAACGATAGCGGCACTCAGGAAGATACACATGGTGCTCTGACTACGTGCCAACAAATGCAGCTTTTCCTTATCAGGCATAGGGGTACGGCCTTCTCCTCGTGTCAGGATGATGGTTTGCACCCGTTCAGGTATAGTAAACTGAGAGCGCAATTCAGCAGCAGCAGCTAAGAATGACGAGATGCCAGGGGTAATATGATAGCTCATGCCCCATTTGTCGAAGTAATTCATCTGTTCCTGAATGGCACCAAATATACAAGGGTCGCCCGTGTGCAAGCGTACGATGAACTTACCTTCGTCATAGAATCTCTTCATCAAGTTTACTTGTTCCTCCAATGCCATAGAGGCCGAACTTAGAACGGTGGCTCCTGGTTTGTGACATTCGGTTAATTCCCTGGGAACCAGACTGCCTGCATATAGGATAAGGTCGGCTTTTTCCAACATCTTCCTGCCTCTTACAGACACCAAATCTGGATCACCGGGCCCAGCTCCCACAATCTCAATATGT
>OMSH01000225.1 GCA_900313715.1 uncultured Prevotellaceae bacterium | reverse complement strand
CCCCCTTACCAAACCATCCCCCAGGGGATGGCTTAATTGACTTCGGACTTCGTCCTTCGTAAAGGTCTTCCTGTATCGCTCACAAGCTTTCGCCCTTCTGGTGAGCGATAATTATCTACTCGCTTCGCGAGAAGGATGTCGGCTCCACCATCAAGTTTTTCTCTGGTCGCAAAGAGATTTTAATTTTCAATTTTCAATTGGCTTCGCCCAATTCTGTCACGACTCGGCATTGACTATTGTCTTCCTCCTTCGCACCTTGGCCATAAATGCAAGCATTATGGCTCTCGGTTTGTCGTCGGTTGTTTCAAGCAAGCTTGCCTCTGCCCTCGCTGCTCCAGAAATTCTCAATTCTCAATTATAGTGAAGCGGGCGAAGCGGAGGAGGAGCTGCTTTTCTCCTGCATGGAGGAAAGAGATGGTTGCCTTGGCATTGTCACCAGTACCTTCGATTTTGACGACTTCACCTATGCCGAAACGCTCGTGCTGGATGCGCTGGCCAACGGCAACGGATGAAGCTATGCCTGACTTGGCAGAAGCAGGACTGACGAGGGTGCTGGACACGCGCTTCAAGCGAGCGGGAGCTGCGCTTGAAAATTGAGAATTGAGAATTGAGAATTGAGAATTACTGCTGGTGTTTGGGGCTGCACTGGGTTTGCGGGATTGACCAGTGGATAATGGAGAATGGATAGTGGATAATGAACCCCTCAGTCCTTCGGACGGCTCCCCTTTTCGAGGGGAGCAGCTATTGGAAGCTGGGGTTTTGCTGGGTTTGCTGCCGAGCTCTTCTTGCCAATATCTTTTGGCACTGGGGGTGTTGAGGCGGTCGATATATTCCTCTCCTGGTACGTAGTCCCAGCGGCCAAAGGAGTTGGTCTGGCGGAAGGAGGGACGGGAGAAGTCGGACGACTGCTTGTCGGTGTGGAGGTACTGCGGGTCGATGTCACGGATGAAGCGGCTAGGTGTGCAGAACTCCATCTTGCCATAGCGGAAGCGTGACTTGGCATAGCTGAGATAGCAATGCTCCTCGGCACGAGTCAGTGCGACATAGAACAGACGGCGCTCTTCTTCAAGGCCCTTGATGCTATTGGTACACATTGGACTGGGGAAGAGGTTTTCTTCCATGCCCACCACGAACACGCTACCAAACTCAAGGCCCTTGGCGGAGTGGATGGTCATAATTGTCACTTTGGCATCGTCATTGCCCTTGTCGCTATCCTGGTCGGTAAGGAGCGACACCTCACTCAGGTAGTCGGTCAGGTAGATGTGCTCGTTGTCCTCTTCACGATGCGTCTGTGTGAAATCCTGTAAGCCATTGACCAGTTCCTCGATGTTCTCCTGGCGACTCATATTCTCGGCCGTACGGTCTTGCATCAGCTCGGCCATAATGCCTGAGGCCTTGATAATGGAGGCACCCAGTTCGTAGGCATCGGTGTTACCAACTTTCTCTATAAAGCTATTGATGAGGGCACGGAAACCTTCGAGCTTGGTCAATGTGCCCTTGTTAACATTTAACTCGTAGGCAGTAGGCTGGGTAATCACGTCCCATAGACTTACGCCATGTTGTGAAGCTGCTCCGATAATTTTGGCTACAGTGGTATCGCCAATACCTCGGGTGGGGTAGTTGATGATGCGCTTGAAAGCCTCTTCGTCATTAGGATTCACCACCAAGCGAAAGTAGGCAATCACATCCTTCACCTCCTTGCGCTGGTAAAACGACAGTCCGCCATACACACGATAGGGGATGTTCTTCTTGCGCATTACTTCCTCGAAGATGCGGCTCTGCGCATTGGTACGGTAGAGTATGGCTATTTCGTCGTAGGGCACTTGTTCTCGACGGTGCAGCTTACTGATTTGGCTGGCTACGATATCGCCTTCTTCTACATCGCTGTAGGCTTCGGTGACATAGATGCGCTCGCCTTGTTCCTTCTCCGAGAACACATCCTTTTGTATCTGTCTCTTATTTTTGGCAATCAAACTATTGGCAGCTTCAACGATAGTCTGTGTTGAGCGGTAGTTCTGCTCCAGCTTGAAAATCTTGGTGCCATCGAACTGCCTGGTGAAGTTGAGGATATTGTCGATTTCTGCTCCACGGAACGAGTAGATGCTTTGGGCATCGTCGCCTACCACACACACACGCTGGTGTTGGGCTGCCAGTTGCAGTACGATGCAGTGCTGGGCATAGTTGGTGTCCTGATACTCATCTACCAGGATATACTTGAACTGTTGCTGGTATTTGGCCAGTACGTCGGGATGCTCCCTAAAAAGAAGATAGGTGTAGAACAGCAGGTCGTCGAAGTCCATAGCGTTGGCCTGACGGCATCGGTTCCAGTAACGGCGGTAGATCTCACCAGTCTTGGAAATCTTGGCATCACGGTCGGCTTCCTGTAGGTCGTCATTGTCGAGATACTGCTGGGGTGTCACCAACCTGTTCTTGGCGTTGGAGATACGTTCTTCGATCAGTCCGGGCTTGTAGGTCTTATCATCGAGGTCCATCTCTTTGATGATGGCTTTGATGAGACTCTTGCTGTCGGAGGCATCATATACGGTGAAGTTGGCGTTGAAGCCGATGCGCTCGTGTTCGTAGTGCAATATGCGAAGGAAGATGGAGTGGAAAGTGCCCATCCAGAGGTATTGTGCCCGTTTGATGCCGACTTGTTTGGCGATACGCTCTTTCATCTCTCGGGCGGCCTTGTTGGTAAAGGTGAGGGCGAGTATGTTCCATGGGTCGTATGCCTGCTCCTCGAGCAGGTAGGCTGTCTTGTAGGTCAGCACACGTGTCTTGCCTGATCCGGCACCGGCTATCACCAGTGACGGACCGTCGCAATATTGCACGGCTTTGCGTTGTCCTTCGTTCAGTTCTTTCTCAAAATCCATCTTTCTTTTTCTTCTTTTTTTTGCTCCACATTGTGCATATACCGCCGACTGACTGCAAGCAGATATGTCGGCTACGTATATCACAATGTTCCGCAAATAACCATCGACTACTATCATTTTTTCGGTCAACGGTATTATGACGCAAAAATAAGAAAAATAATCTGGATATGGCTTTTGTGAGAGAAAGTTTTTGTGTAACTTTACAGGCTGGAAATAGTCAATTCAATTCAACGATATGGAAAACAGAAGTTTAGTGACCATTGCCGACTACACGAAGGAGAAGATACTCTATATGTTGGAGATGGCCAAGGAATTTGAGGCGTATCCCAACCGCCATCTGCTATACGGAAAGGTAGTTGCTACCTTGTTTTTCGAACCCTCTACACGTACTCGTCTGAGCTTTGAGACCGCAGCCAACCGTCTGGGGGCTCGTGTGATTGGCTTCAGTGACCCGATGTCAACAAGTTCGAGTAAAGGTGAAACATTGAACGATACCATCAAGATGGTGAGCAACTATGCCGACATCATCGTGATGCGTCACTACCTTGAGGGGGCTGCCCGCTATGCCAGTGAGGTGACCAACGTACCGGTGGTGAATGCGGGGGATGGTGCGCATCAGCATCCATCGCAGACCATGCTGGACTTGTATTCTATCTACAAAACACAAGGCTCGCTGGAGAACTTACAGATTTATCTGGTGGGTGATTTGAAGTATGGTCGTACGGTTCACTCGCTCATTCAGGCGATGCGTCACTTCAATCCTACGTTCCACTTTATTGCGCCTGATGAACTTCGTATGCCTGAGGAGTATAAGATCTACTGCCGGGAGCATGACATCAAGTTCGTGGAGCATAAGGACTTTACCGCTGAGAGTATAGCGGATGCTGACATCCTGTACATGACACGTGTGCAGCGCGAGCGTTTCACAGATTTGGATGAGTATGAACGTGTGAAGAACGTTTATATCTTGCGCAATTCGATGTTGGAGAATACTAAGCCTAACTTGCGTATATTGCATCCGCTGCCTCGTGTGAATGAGATTGCATACGATGTGGATGCCAATGAGAAGGCGTATTATTTCCAGCAGGCTCAGAATGGTCTGTATGCTCGTGAGGCTATCCTTTGCGATGTGTTAGGCATTACGTTGGAGGAGGTGAAAGCTGATTCTTTGAAGTTGGAGGCTACAGAGAAGGTGAGTGGGGCAGTGAAGAATATTACGGACGATTTGCCTGAAGCCATCAATAACTTCAAGGATAATATGGAGAAGTTTGTGAATTCTGTCAAGGATACATTTAAGAAATAGTTGTTTTGATGCTTTGAACAGAAATGCAACACGAAATGAATGTGCCGCTCCTCTCGGCAAGCCTAAACATACGCTACACACATTCATTTCGTATGCAGATAAAGAATGTTCCGCTAGAAGAAACAGCATTTATTTCGTTTGCAGATAATTAAAAAATACACTAAAATGAGGGAGAAGAAAGAAGAAATGCAGGTGGCCGCACTGAAGAACGGCACTGTGATTGACCATATACCGAGCGATAAGCTCTTTACCGTGGTGTCATTGTTAGGTCTGAAGCATCTGACCAACAACATCACCATTGGCAATAACCTTGACAGTAAGCTGTTGGGCAAGAAGGGCATCATCAAGATTGCTGACAAGTTCTTTACGGATGCTGAGATTAACCGTATTGCGGTGGTGGCTCCGAATGTGCGCATGAACATTATTCGTGACTATGAGGTGGTGGAGAAACGTCAGCTGGTATTGCCAGATGAGTTGATTGGTATCGTGAAGTGCTCGAACCAGAAGTGTATTACGAACAATGAGCCGATGCCAACGCGCTTCCACGTCATTGACAAGGATAATTGCGTCATCAAGTGCCACTACTGTGACAAGGAGCAAAAAAGAGATGAAATACATCTGGTATGAGAGAGGACTGGAAACCAGGAACGTTGATTTATCCCTTACCGGCAGTGATGGTGAGTTGTGGCAGTACGCCCGAAGAATATAATATCATCACCATTGGCTGGACAGGCACGCTCTGCACCAATCCCCCCATGTGCTATATCTCTGTGCGCCCAGAACGCTACTCGTACGATATCATCAAACGTACCGGAGAGTTTGTAATCAACCTCACCAACGAGCAGTTGGCTAAGGCAACAGACTGGTGTGGCGTTCGCTCGGGTAAGGATTACAACAAGTTTGAAGAGATGCACCTTACGCCAGGCAAGTGCTCGGTGGTCAAAGCACCGCTTATTGAGGAGTCGCCTGTCTGCATAGAGTGCCGTGTTAAAGAGGTTGTACCACTGGGCTCACATGATATGTTCATCGCTGATGTGGTGAATGTTCGGGTGGATAGTCAGTACCTCAATCATGAGACAGGCGCATTTGACATGGCATCTTTCAAACCGCTGGTCTATGTGCATGGCGGCTACTATAGCCTGGGACACAAGATAGGAAAGTTTGGTTGGTCGGTAGAGAAGAAAATTAGAAAATAAATATATCATTTAATTATTGTAAATCATGAAAAGAGACGATTTGATTTTCAATCTGATTGAGCAAGAGCACCAACGTCAGCTGAAAGGCATGGAACT
>OMSH01000227.1 GCA_900313715.1 uncultured Prevotellaceae bacterium | reverse complement strand
GCGTGTTGCTGGCCGTTTGGCAGATAAAGGTATGATATTGGTATGCAGTGCAGGAAATTCTGGCAATTCAGTGTGGAAGAAAATTACTCCTCCAGCTGATGCCGAAAATATCATTACAGTTGGTGCTATTGCATGGCAAACAGGTGTCATAGCTTCCTTCTCATCTGTTGGTAATACACAGGATGGACGTGTTAAGCCCGATGTGGTAGCTGCAGGTGTAAGGGCTGATGTCATTAACTCTCATGGTAGTCAGGGTAAGGCCAACGGTACCTCTTTCGCCTCTCCCATCATGTGTGGCATGGTGGCATGTCTGTGGCAGGCTTGTCCTACCTTGACGGCCAAAGAAGTGATAGAATTGGTACGACAGGCAGGCGATAGGGCAGAATTCCCTGACAATATATACGGCTACGGCATTCCTGATATGTGGAAAGCCTATCAAAACTATCTTAATCGATAGTCTATGCAACAAATTACGCTGTATGAGTTAAATGAATTGGTCAGGCAAACCCTAGAACTGGGTATGCCTAAAACCTATTGGGTACAGGCCGAACTCAGTGAGGTACGTATCAATAATGGACATTGCTACGTGGAGTTCGTGCAAAAGGACAAGCGTGGCAATAGCTTGGTGGCTAAGGCTCGTGGCGTTATTTGGAGGAATGTATATACAGCCTTAAAACCCTATTTTGAGCATGCTACGGGGCAACAGTTTACCGCTGGCATCAAAGTTCTGGTGGAGGTAAGTGTTTCCTTTCATGAGTTGTATGGCTATTCGTTGAATGTGATGGACATTGAACCTTCCTATACGTTGGGCGATATGGCTCGTAAGCGTCAGGAAATCTTGCGTCAGTTGCAAGAAGAAGGAGTACTCGAACTCAATAAGGAACTTGATATGCCCATGCTTCCTAAGCGAATTGCTGTCATATCTTCACCTACAGCAGCTGGCTATGGTGATTTCTCCAATCAATTGACGAATAACCAGGGAGGTTTTTATTTCCATACAGAACTGTTCCCTGCCCTCATGCAGGGCGATGGGGTAGAACAATCCATCCTCCGGGCATTGGACAATATTTATGCTCGTGAAGAGGAGTTTGATGTTGTGGTTATTATCCGTGGTGGTGGAGCTACATCCGATTTGACAGGTTTTGATACTTATCCTCTTGCAGCAGCTGTTGCACAGTTCCCTTTACCCATCATCACAGGTATCGGTCATGAAAGGGATGACACAGTATTAGATATGATATCGCATACGCGCGTTAAGACTCCAACGGCAGCTGCCGAGTTTCTGATAGGACAGATGCAACTCGCAGCTGATGAGTTGACAGACTTGGCTCAACGCCTCAACAAGGGTGCGTACCTTTTGTTATATGAGAACAAGGAGTTGTTGTTACATCTTCAGTCACGTATTCCTGCTAAGGCGATGCAGAGAGTGTCTGATGACAGACTCTACCTGCAAAAGGCCAAGCATCGCATACTACAAGGAGCTATGGCGCATGTAAACTACCAACGTCAAGCATTGCCTCTGTTGTCTCACCTGTTGCAGATGGCTATCCCGCAAGTGGAGAAACGCCGTTACCAACTGATGCTTTTACAACAGAAAATAACAGATGCTTCGCCCGAAAAACTTTTGGCCAAGGGCTATAGCATTACTTTAAGTAAAGGTAAGGTGGTGAAAGATGCCAAATTGCTGAAACCTGGTGATGAAATCACTACCCGTCTTAAACAAGGAGAAATAACCTCAATAGTCAAATAATATGAAAGAAGAAACCTATTCCCAAGCATTGGCACGATTGCAGAAGATAGTTGCCCAGATAGACAGCGGTGAGTTGGAAATCGACCAACTGGCTGACAAAATCAAGGAAGCTAACGTCATTATCGCCTTTTGCAATGACAAACTGACCAAAGCTGATGAGGAAATTAAAAAATTATCACAGGAAAAGCAGTAATTGTAATTATTTATTGCTATTTTTGCAACCAATTATTGCAAATGAAAAGTAATATAACAGCTTAAGATATGAACGAGATTGATTGGAAAAATCTGTCTTTTGGATACATGAAGACGGACTACAACGTGAGAATTTACTACCGTAATGGTAAGTGGGGTGAAATCGAGACTTGTAGCGAAGAAACCATCCCGATGCACATGGCTGCTACCTGTCTGCATTATGGCCAAGAGTGTTTCGAGGGCTTGAAGGCATATCGTGGTAAAGATGGCAAGATACGTATCTTCCGCGTGGAGGAGAATGCAGCTCGTATGCAATCTACCTGCGACGGCATTCTTATGCCTCAACTGCCTACTGAGACATTCGTAGAAGCAGTCAAGAAAGTGGTTAAGCTCAATGAGCGTTTCCTGCCTCCTTACGAGAGTGGTGCTACCCTTTATATCCGTCCTTTGCTGGTGGGCATTAGCGCACAGGTGGGTGTGCATCCAGCTTCTGAATACTTGTTTTTGATCTTCGTTACACCAGTAGGTCCTTACTTCAAGGGTGGTTTCTCTACTAACCCCTACGTGATTATTCGCGAGCACGATCGTTCGGCTCCTCTTGGTACTGGTATCTATAAGGTGGGTGGTAACTATGCCGCCAGTCTTACAGCCAACAAGAAGGCACACGATCTTGGTTATAGTTGTGAGTTCTATCTCGATGCTAAAGAAAAGAAATATATTGATGAATGTGGTGCTGCCAATTTCTTTGGCATCAAGAACAATACCTATGTAACTCCGAAGTCAACCTCTATCTTGCCATCTATCACTAACAAGAGCTTG
>OMSH01000228.1 GCA_900313715.1 uncultured Prevotellaceae bacterium | reverse complement strand
CTTTTCAACAAGGAGTACATAGAACAAATAAAACAGCAAGAAAAGTAGAATGGATAAAACAGCTCTTATTAAAAGAATACAGGAGATTGAAGGCTTAAGCATTGAGGAGCGTTCTGCTTTGCTTGCACTGTTGCGCTCACACAAGAAATATGGACTTGTGTGGGAAGATAAGCCAGAAGATGTAGAGGAACGTCTTCGTGATGAACTGCCCGTGCTTCGTGAAGTGAAAGACAAGTACATTCCATCTGACGCAGATGATGCACCAAACCATATCATTATTGAAGGTGACAACCTTGAAGCACTGACAGCCCTTTCATATACACATGAAGGTAAGGTTGATGTCATCTATATCGATCCTCCGTACAATACAGGAAATAAGGACTTCGTTTATAATGATGCATATATAGATAGTGAAGACAGCTATCGTCACTCCAAATGGCTCTCCTTTATGAATAAACGCCTTCGTATCGCAAAACGATTGCTATCAGATAAGGGAGTTATATTTATTTCGATAGACGACAATGAGCAAGCACAATTAAAGTTGCTCTGTGACGAAATCTTTTTGGGGAGTAACTTTTTAGGTAACGTTATTTGGGAAAAAACCGACAGTCCGAGAATGGACGTTAAAGGGTTTACCGTTAGGCATGACTATATTTTAGTCTATGCTAATGAAAATTTTATCTTGAAAAGAATCGCTCCAGAAGAAGTTCTAGACCATTACAATAAGACTGATGATAGTGGTCGGAAGTATTATCTAAAACCGCTTAGACTAATGGGCGGGCATAAAAGTGATAGCCTATATTATGGCATAGAAGCCCCTGATGGAACTATCGTCTATCCAATGGAAACTAATGGAGAAAAGGGATGTTGGAGATGGAGCAAAACAAAATATGATGATGAAATTGAAAGGATTGAATGGATAAAAGGAAAAAAAGGATGGTCTGCGAACTTCCGTATTTACGCAGACAACCTAACTCCAACTCCTGTTAGTACTGTATGGCCTTTTGATAAAGTAGGAAGTACAAGAACCGCCAAAACTGAACTCTCAAATGTAGTTCAGCAATCAGTCTTTTCATATCCTAAACCATCCTCTTTGATAAGTTTCATCGAAAAAATTGCAAGTGATAAAGACTCTATCATCCTCGACTTTTTTGCAGGAAGTGGAACTACTCTTCATGCGACTATGCTGCAGAATGAAGATGGAGGTCATCGCCAGTGCATACTCGTGACAAACAATGAGAACGGTATCTGTGAGAATGTTACTTATGAGCGTAACAAGCGAGTTATTAATGGCTATACAACTCCCAAAGGTGCGGAAGTGAAAGGCTTAAAGAACAATAGCCTTCGCTACTATCGTACCGACTTCATTCCACGCGACCGCACTCAGCAGAACATGCGCGATTTGGTTAGTGCATCCACGGATTTGCTTTGTATCAAGGAGGACTTGTACAATGAACAGAACAAGTTTGGACGTTTCCGTGTGAACCCTCGTCTGATGCGTTATTTCTCGGATGGGAAGAAGCATATGCTTGTGGTTTATCGTGAAGAAATTGTTGACCAGTTGGCAGCAGAGATTGCTAACCTTGATTTCGGCAAAGATAAGCTGAAAATTTATATTTTCTCTCCTGCTCGCTATGCTTTTGACGATAATTTCGCTGAAGTGAGTGAAAAGGTAACTCTTGTTGCTCTTCCTGCTGCTATCTATGATGCCTATGAGAAGGTTCTTCCCAAACGTAAGGAAAGACTCTTTGATTTAGAGGAGGAAACAGAAACTGTAACTGAAACTACGCAAGACTTGTTTGGGGGACAAGAGGAAGGAGGCGAAGAATGAAAGACTTGAAATTCCAGCAGAAAGCTGTTCACGAACTCGTAGAGAAAACCGTCGAGCTGCTCCGTTTGCCTGGTCATAGGCGTTCGTTGATATTCAAAGCTCCGACAGGTGCCGGTAAAACAGTGATGACCTCACAGCTGCTTGCAGACCTTACCGAAGAACTGCAAACACGGGCTGACATGCCTTACAATCAAGTGGCGTATATCTGGATTGCTCCTAATAAGTTGCATCAGCAGAGCTACTTCAAGATGAAGAATTACTTCACGGAAACCCATCTACTACGTGCCGTGATGTACGATGAACTGGATCATGCAGAAGGCTATATCAAGCCCGGTGAAATTTTGTTTGTGAATTGGCAGAGCATCAACAAGGATAAGAACGTAATGGTGCGCGACACAGAGCAAAGCAATAGTGTCTTTGAGATTACACGTCGTACACAGGAAGAACATGGCTTGCCCATCGTTGTAATCATCGACGAGGAACATCTATTCTGGTCGAAGACTGCCGATAAATCAAAACAGGTGTTGGATAAGATTATGCCAAAAGTAGAAATACGCATATCTGCTACGCCAAAGAGCCATAGCGATTTCCAAGTGACCATACCGCGCGAGTCTGTTGTGGCAGAGGAAATGATAAAGAAGCAGGTTGTGCTGAATCCAGACATCAATAAAGGCTACAATAACGACAAGGAACTGAATGAACATCTGATAGAAAAAGCCTTAGAACAACGCAATCGTCTGGCTGAAGCATATAAGAAGCTTGATGTGAACATCAACCCTCTTTTGCTTATACAACTGCCCAACGACACAAGCGAAAGCATGACTGCGGAGGACACCCAGATTGCTGACCAAGTGAAGCAATATCTTGGAGTTATTAAGGGTATTACTCCTGAAAACGGACGATTGGCAATTTGGCTTTCAAAAGAAAAGGCAAATCTTCCCAATCTGGAGGAACCGAATAATATGGTTGAAGTCTTGCTCTTCAAACAGGCTATTGCACTCGGATGGGACTGCCCTCGTGCTGCTGTCTTACTTATCTTCCGTAAACTGAGCAGTGACCAG
>OMSH01000229.1 GCA_900313715.1 uncultured Prevotellaceae bacterium | reverse complement strand
TGATACGTTCGGCTGTTGCCTGTTGGAAATCTTTAGCTTTACTCATAATGCTGCAATTTGCTTTGAAACATTTTGGAACATCTCCAGTATTCTCTTCAGCTCCTCAGGGACGATGTCTTTTTTCATCTTCTTGATGAATTTCAGTACCTCCGTTATCTGTTCAGGATTGGTACTGGCGGTTCGAAGTAACTGTTCATATAGTGGCATTGTTGTAGCTTGTGACGTGATTCCATCTATACCTTTGTTCTTTTCTTGCAAGATCTGATGTTCAAAGAAAAATTCAGAAGGACGGTCACTCAACATAAATGCCACATAATCCAGTAGTTCCTCTTTCTTTGTGACGATACTCTGATAGATTGCTTCATCCCTGTCTTTGGGCATATTTGAGGTTTTTACCTTGGCCACCATTTCCATAAATCCTTCTTCCACAGGTATTCTCAATACATAGAATTCAGACAGCAGGTATGCAGGAATGTCATTATATCTAATTTGTTTGGCTATTGGCTGCCATGAAGCTTTGAGCTGAAGAGGTCGGATTTCAATTCCTTCTTCGAATTTGCCACCGATAGAAAGGACTATATCATACAATCCTTCGGTTTTACCTTTAGTAATCTCTGCTTTCTTCAAACAGCCGATAGATCGTTTCAAAGCAAGTTCCTTCTCGTTCTTTGGTCGTGTATTTGTAGCTTCAGGATTGGGCGCATCCATTACAACAAATCTGTGCTCGCTGACCATTTCTTCAAGTAGTTCCTTGACTCTGTCATTGGTAGTCCTCTTATAATGTAGGCGTAGAAGGAATTCTGCATTTCTGTTGAAACCATTAACGGTTGCATTTGTGCTACCCAAATAGAGTGTGTATCCAAGGTCTTGACCAGTTACTCTTTGGGTCAAATACATCTTTGCATGCAAGTCCACATTAGCTGTGGTGTTATCAATCATGGTGTCATTAGGAACCCATACTTGATCAAACAAATCGAAGACCTCTTGTGTTACATACTCCTTTCTTGTTACAAGTATTGAGTTCTTACTTTCGTAATTATATTCTTTTTTTCTCGCCGTAAGCCATGACAGCGTTGATACATCGATGAATGGAGATACCACCATAATTCTGTCACCAGGCATGTAAGTCTTCAGAAATTCATAATATGTGGCAAACTCTTCTCTACCATACACAAATGGGAAGAAACCATAACCTTCTTCTTCGTTTCTCTCTGTATCTTCTGTTTGGAATGGTGCATCGAGTTCAAAACGGTCAACATAGTCCAACAATTCTGCTAACTCACAAACTTTATCAGCTTTAGCTTTTGTGGCATACTCACTCACCCAAATCAGCATATCCTTCAGTGGCTTGTGTTTCTCTGCCCCTTTCATACTGCGTCTTTTGGATATGCGCCCTCTTATTGAACAACAAATATCAAGGCAGGTCGAGAAATCCAAGTTACGACTCATGACCGACAGTTTGAGCCATTCTATGCCTTCTCGGTCAGTTTCTTTTACCAACCATAATTTGGGATGGAAGTTAGAGAGAACATCTTTTCCATTCTGTACCTCAAAGATACTGGTTTCCAACAATGAATATATTGTTCTGGTTTCATTGGGAACATGAATACCTCCTTTATTACAGAATAGTGCTATTTTGTCACTACTTCTACGAATACCTTCAAGCAGAAATGCCGGACTCTGCTTAACACTACTATCCAGTTCTCCCAAATCACCAAAAGCAAGAGGAACTGTAAGCATTGCCTCCAAGTTTAGGGAATAAGTTAGGCCGATAGCAAATTCGACTTTGCAACCGTCGGAAACAATCTGTTCTCCGTATATTAAGTCTTTCAATAATTCTCTTGCCATATTACTGTGCCTCCCTTATCTCATTAATAACTTGGTACACAATTTCGTTCCACCTGAATGAGAGCATACCAGGCCATCCGCGTTCTTCACCTTTATATTTGGGATTTCTCAGTTTGTTTCTGCCAGGCTTAACGGCCTTTTCTCTAGCAATAATCAAGTCGTCGAGTTTGTCCCATTTTCGTTCCTCTATTAGTGCAACAGCCTTTCTGCAGAAAGTAATAACGGTGGCTTCCGTTACCTTCTCACGAATAAAGAAAAGCATATCATCTATTGCTTGGCGACTAAAATCTCCGGGGTATTGCTCCAATACCTCTTCTATTCTAGCTTGCAACTTATCAGCTTCTTCCTTCTGCTCATTAAATATAGCCATGATGTGATTGAACCGCAGTTGCACTACATAAGCAAGATGAGAAAAGCGCTGTCCC
>OMSH01000232.1 GCA_900313715.1 uncultured Prevotellaceae bacterium | reverse complement strand
TGATCCTTCAGGTTAAAAGTCGTATCTGAGTTCTTGTATTGTTCGTACTTCGCCCAGCATTTCTCTAATAAGTCTCGATATTTCAGTGGCTCGATATGCCAGCCTTTATCAGGTGTAGCCTTGTCCTCACTGGTGGGGCAGTACCTGCCAAACGCGAAGATGTCTGCATGATGTTCCACTACCAAATCAATAATATCAGGTATCTCGTTAATGTTCGTACCAGATACCGTAGCCATGATGGCACAATGCATACCGCTACGGCGGATGGTTGAAATAGCTTGCAACGTGCGGTCAAACGAGCCGGGTTTACGGAAATAGTCATGTGTCTCGCGCAGTCCGTCAATGCTTAGCTGATACTTGCGGCATCCCAAGCTCTTGAGGCGTTGGCACACTTCGTCTGTCAGATGAAATGGGTTACCCATTATGGTGAAAGGAATGTTGTGGCTATGCACTAACTCCAGAAAATCCCAAAAGCGACTATGCAAAATAGGGTCGCCACCTGTAATATATAAATATGGTAGGCGGCTCATCTTCCGACACATGCGCTCCACGTTGGCAAGCACCGAAACCAACCTTTCCCAAGGCATCTCAATCAACTTGGGATGCCCTTCGGAAAAGATATAACAATGCTTGCAACGTTGGTCGCACTCATCCGTAATATGCCACTGGAATGCAAAATACTCCATAAAGACTAGTTACTTCTCACCTGCTCCGCATGCGCTACCGCAAGCAGCTGGCTTCTCTTCAGCTGGTTTGTCACTTGCACCACAAGCTGCACCGCATGCAGCTGGTTTCTCTTCGTTCAGCATAACGCCTTGGGCGCTATGAGCGAAATTGTAATCAATTCTCTTCATATTTTCTATTATTTGAAAGTTAATAAAAAGGCTGTTATTTTTTTAAAGACCATTCCAACAGGTCGGTCATATAAGCACGACTATCTTTGCCCCACCAGCGGGTTTCCATACCGTTCCTTACTTTGCGAACACCATCCTCATAACCTAAGAGTAGGCCTACCATTGTGTCGCCACCGGCAAAGAACTTGCCTCCATTGTTGAGTTTTACATAGCTACTGTGCAGCCAACCGTCTTCCATGCAGACACTGGCAGGAATTCCGCCTGTCATTACACAAGCGCCGCTATATGGTATTTCATAGCGCTCTTTGAAAATCTCGTTTTTGAAAGAAACGGCTCCCACATTACCTGGTAGGGCTACATCCTCGCCGAACTCAATTCCAAACGCTTTCGTAACGTCGTTGGCACCATAACGGCTTAAATCTACACGATGGTTGTCATCTACGAAGAATATGAGTGAGCCACCTTTCTTTACAAAGTCCACCAAAGTTTTCTTCTCTACCTCCGTCAAGTCTTTCTGCAATTTGTTACTCAAGGGTGATAACATTACCAATACATCAATGCCTTTCAGTAGTTGAGGAGTAATCTCAGCCTCTTCATTTACCACTAATTCGGCACCCAACTGCTGTGCCATCTCTGTATAAGCAGGCACCACCAATGGATAGGTTTCGTGACCCTTGTAAACATCAGTACACTGACTATGAGACAGGTCGAACATAATCTTTTTCTGCCCTTGATTACAAGACATCAGTGCCAATAATACCAATGCAATAGTAAATATCTTTTTCATATTCTTAAAGCGATTTATTTCTTGAAAGTCTGGATGGCCATCTCACCTACTGCAGCTTCTGCCAACTGTGGAACGATGCGGGTAAAATGATCTGCATTTGAATGAACGTCCAATGAAGGCTGATCCTTCCAAGTCTCAAATATCATCAGCTGTGTCTTGTCTGTCTGGCTCTGATAGATATCATAGTCAATTACACCAGCATCCATGCGAGAAATTTCCACCAATTCCTTAGAAAGTCCCAAAATCTTTACCAAATTGTCAGGAGCAACCTTAAATAAGCAGTTGATGCGAATGCCATCACCCTCGCTGTCAGCAGTGAAACTCTGAATAGCCATCTCTCCTATAGCAGCTTTAGCCAACTGAGGTACGATGCGGGTAAAGTGAGCTGCGTTAGAGTGAACATCAAGAGATGCTTGGTCTTTCCAAGTCTCAAATATCATCAGTTGTGTAGGATCCATCTGACTCTGATAGATGTCATAGTCAAT
>OMSH01000236.1 GCA_900313715.1 uncultured Prevotellaceae bacterium | reverse complement strand
TTACAACCCTACAGAACAGCCATTTGAATTCAACGTCGATTGGAAAACTATGGAGTTAGCAGGAGAAGTTAAGGTTCGTGACTTGGTACATCAGAAAGATTTAGGCTCATTCAAAGATAATTTTACCTACACTGTTGAGCCTCATGGGGTACTGGTGGCCAGTATCGAAGGTCAGCGTATTGAAGCAGATGTCTATGAGGCCGAGTGGGCTTACCTGCCTTTTTACAATGAGATTGGTACTCGTCGTCAGATGATTAACTTCTTGCCAGAGCCTACAGCTTCAGGTGGTATGATGGTCACTAATATCGGTGGACAGCCAGGCAACGATATTGTATGGAATAATGTGTATAGCGAGCAGGGTGGTGACTACGAGATGACCGTCTATTGCAATAGCAAGTATAAGAGAAACGAGAAAACACGTGACCTGCACATATTAATAAACGATACCGAGCAGGCTGTTGTTAACAATTTACACAGTGATGACATTGAGGGTATTAAGGTAAAAGTATCCTTGCAGCCAGGCTTTAATAAGGTGGCGATGAATAACACCATATTCTGGGCACCAGACATCGATCGCTTTACTTTGAAGAAATTATAATTCCTTTTTTTGCTTATTTCCTTAGATTGGAGTATCTTTGCACCCTCAAAATGTAAAATTAAAGTTTTAAATATGGCAGTAGAATTAAAGAACCTCACCAAGCGTAGCGAAAACTATTCGCAGTGGTATAATGAGCTGGTAGTGAAAGCCGATTTGGCAGAACAGTCGGCAGTACGTGGCTGTATGGTAATTAAGCCTTATGGCTATGCAATATGGGAAAAAATGCAGCATGAACTTGACCGTATGTTTAAAGAAACTGGTCATCAGAATGCATATTTCCCTTTACTCATTCCCAAATCATTTTTTGGTCGTGAAGCAGAGCATGTTAAAGGTTTTGCTAAGGAGTGCGCTGTGGTGACACACTATCGTCTGCGTGAAGCTGAAGGTGGTGGAATAGAGGTAGATCCAGATGCAAAGTTGGAAGAAGAACTCATTGTTCGCCCAACCTCTGAAACAATCATTTGGAACACCTATAAGAATTGGATCAAGAGCTATCGCGACTTGCCAATTCTGTGCAACCAATGGGCAAATGTGATGCGTTGGGAAATGCGTACTCGCTTGTTCCTCCGTACAGCTGAGTTCTTGTGGCAGGAAGGTCATACTGCACATGCCACAGAGGCAGAGGCTGTGGCTGAAGCACAGCGCATGTTAGGTGTTTATGCCGACTTTGCAGAAAATTATATGGCAGTACCTGTTATCAAGGGTGTTAAGAGCGAGACTGAACGTTTTGCTGGAGCAAAAGACACCTATACCATCGAGGCTATGATGCAGGATGGAAAGGCTTTGCAAAGTGGAACCTCTCACTTCTTAGGTCAGAACTTCGCTAAAAGTTTCGATGTGCAGTTTATTGACCAAAATAACCAGTTACAGTATGTGTGGGCTACCTCATGGGGCGTTTCTACTCGTTTGATGGGTGCTTTGATTATGACTCATAGCGATGACAACGGCTTGGTACTGCCTCCAAAATTAGCTCCTATACAAGTGGTTATCGTCCCCATCTACAAGGGTGACGACCAGCTCAAGCAGATTGACGCTAAGGTGGAAGGTATTGTAGCCAAGTTGCGTGGCATGGGAATCAGTGTGAAGTATGACAACGCAGACAACAAGCGCCCTGGCTTCAAGTTTGCTGACTATGAGGTTAAGGGGGTACCTGTTCGTTTGGTAATGGGTGGTCGTGACCTTGAAAATAATACTATCGAGGTAATGCGTCGTGATACTTTGGAAAAAGAAACGCGTAGTTGTGACGGCATTGAGGAGTATGTTCAGCATCTCCTTGATGAAATTCAGCAGAATGTATATCAGAAGGCATTGTCATATCGTAATGGACGTATCACAAGCGTTGATACATATGATGAGTTTAAGCAGAAGATTGAAGAGGGTGGATTTATTATGGCGCATTGGGATGGCACCCCAGAGACAGAAGCTCAGATCAAGGAGGAGACAAAGGCTACCATCCGTTGTGTGCCATTTGACACTTACGTAGAGGGTGATAAGGAACCAGGCAAATGCATGGTGACAGGCAAACCTTCTAAATGTCGCGTTCTCTTCGCCAGAGCGTACTAATTTCCTTATCTACATATTTATATTTAAGGCTGCAAATTGTTGCAGCCTTTTTCTTTCATCCACTAAATCGATAAAAACTAGCGATTTATTTGGTGATTTTACATAAAAGGTGTAATTTTGCCAGCGAAATATGAGAATAAAGGATATTGTGTGCGCCCTTGGACAATTCGCGCCTCTGCCTTTGCAAGACAGCTACGACAATGCAGGCTTGCAAGTAGGACTGACAGAAGCGGAAGTTACAGGGGCTTTATTGTGCCTTGATGTCACTGAAGCTGTGATAGATGAAGCCATAGCACTTGGCTATAACTTGATTGTTTCGCATCATCCACTTATCTTCCGTGGATTTAAATCACTGACAGGTGCGAATTACATCGAGCGATGTGTTATGAAAGCTATCAAGCACGATATTGTAGTTTATTCCGCACACACCAACCTCGACAACGCTATCAATGGTGTCAGTTTCAAGATGGCAGAAAAGATAGAATTACAGGATATTACCTTCTTGGAACCAAAGATGGATGGCGATGTGCCAGCAGGGGCAGGAGTAGTGGGCTTGTTATCAAAGCCCAAGCAAGACGTTGACTTCCTGCAATGTATCAAACAAATATTTCGGGTGGAATGTGTAAGGCATTCAGCCTTGAAAGGCAATATGATACAAAAAGTAGCTCTGTGTGGTGGAGCAGGGGCCTTCCTAATAGGAGAAGCTGTTAAAGTCGGAGCAGATGCATTTATTACTGGCGAAATCAAGTATCACGAATATTTTGGTCATGACAATGATATCTTATTGGCTGAAATAGGACATTATGAAAGTGAACAATATACTAAAGAAATATTTCAACAACTAATAAGGGAACGTTTCCCCGAGGTATCGGTAAGGATGACTGAGGTGAATACCAATCCTATTAATTACTTGTAAATCATTATGGCTAGAGAAACTAAGAAAGATCCACAAGACCTGACTGTGGAAGAGAAACTGAAGACACTGTATCAGTTGCAGACAACCCTTTCTAAGATTGACGAGATCAAGACACTGAGGGGCGAACTACCTCTTGAAGTAGAGGATTTGGAAGACGAGATCGTTGGCTTGAATACTCGTATCGACAAGATCAAGAGCGACATCAACGAGTTACGTCGTGAACTGGTAACCCGTAAGGCTGGTATTGAAAAAGCTAATACTGCTATAGCAAAATACAAGGAACAACTTGACAATGTGAGCAATAACCGTCAGTATGACTTGCTGAGCAAAGAGATTGAATATCAGACATTGGAAGTTGAACTTGCTGAGAAGAAGATGCGAGAGGCCAACGAAGCGTTAGAAACAAGGCAAGTTGATTTGGCACAGGCTATTAAAGACTTGGACGAGAGGAACAACGACCTGGTTGAAAAGAAAGCTGAACTGGAAGAGATTGTTGCTGAGACTAAGCATGAGGAAGAGCGTCTGCGTGAGAAATCTAAGGAATTGGAAACCAAGATTGAACCACGTTTGCTGAAATCATTCAAGAGCATTCGTAAGAACACGCGTAATGGTTTGGGTATAGTATATGTTCAACGTGATGCTTGTGGTGGTTGCTTCAACCATATACCTCCTCAGCGTCAGCTTGACATTAAGTCACACAAGAAAATCATCGTTTGTGAGTATTGTGGTCGCATTATGATAGATCCTGAATTGGCAGGTGTTGTAGTTACTCCAAAGGATGATGCAAAAGAGAAAACAAGCAGAAAACGTCGTCTTGCTAAGACAGAAGATTAACAAAAAAAGCTGCATTTTTGCAGCTTTTTTTTTACCCGTTACAATTTGTCGTAGCTCGGTATTTCAGACTGAAGCGTATACTTTTTTTAAGGCGTGCCTATCTCACTCGATGAATAATGATGGAAGATCGGTGGAGCACCACGATACTCAGTTCGGGCGGCATTGCGCTCCACGAAGTTGCGGGTGGAGGCCTGTTGGACAAAACGCTCCAGATTCTTCTTGTCATAGGCTTGGTTGCGGAATGTACCATCGTAAACCAGCCTGTCGGAGAATGCATCACCTGTAATTGCGAGTCTATGTCAACGAGGTTTTTGGGTGTAGAGGGGCGGGAGCATCCCCATACGTACTCACAACGCCTCGAACAGCGGAATCTCGTCCAAGAAAGCATAGCTGTTAGCGGCATAATCTATCTTGCAGCAATAATGGTTCATACCATTACTTACTACCAAGTAATCCACATGCAGCACCATATTATACCGCATAATCTGATTAAACACCTTTTGTGTGATAGGCACATCAGCAGCCTTGTACTCCACAATCATGCGCGCCTTAAGATTACGACCGTACAGCACCGTATCACATCGTTTTGTAGTACCATTCAACATTACCTCTACCTCATTGGCTAACAATTCTTGTGGATAGCCAAGATGGTCAATGAGGTAATGCACAAAGTGCTGACGTACCCATTCCTCTGGTGTTAGGGCCACATATTTCCGACGGATCACATCAAAAATCAGCTTTTTTGTGCCCTCGTCTTTTATTTTTACCTCAAAAGCTGGTAGGTTTAACTGTAACATTTGCTATCTTTGTAACATCATATTGTTTCTTGACAAAGATACGTTTTTTTTATGAAAACCAAAGAAGAAATTGTGACTAACTGGCTTCCAAGATACACGAAGCGACCTTTGGAGGAGTTTGGTAAGTATATTCTGCTGACAAACTTCACTAATTATGTAGAAATTTTCGCAGAGAAGTTCGGCGTTCCTGTAATAGGCAGAGATGCCAATATGTGTTCTGCTTCTGCTAATGGTATGACGATTATCAATTTTGGTATGGGGAGTCCCAATGCTGCCATTATCATGGATTTGTTGAGTGCCATTAAGCCCAAAGCCTGCCTATTCTTGGGAAAATGTGGTGGAATCGACAAAAAGAATCAGTTGGGTGACTTTATCTTGCCAATAGCTGCCATTAGAGGTGAAGGTACCAGTAATGACTATTTCCCACCAGAAGTGCCTGCGCTGCCTGCATTTATGCTACAGCGTGCCGTATCTACCGCCATTCGTAACTTCGCTCACGATTATTGGACTGGCACAATCTATACGACCAACCGTCGCATTTGGGAGCACGATGAGCAATTCAAGGAGTATCTCAAGAAAACGCATGCGATGGGTATTGACATGGAAACTGCTACACTATTTACATGTGGTTTTGCCAATCATATTCCTACTGGTGCATTGTTACTGGTATCAGATCAACCAATGACTCCTGATGGAGTGAAAACGGAACAGAGTGACAGGAAGGTGACATCTAACTATGTGCAAGAGCATGTAGAGATAGGCATTGAAGCACTTCGTATGATCATAGAGGAGAAGAAAACCGTTAAACACCTGAAATACGAGTGGTAAGTTATGGCAAAGCAGGAGCTTACATTTGATGACGTTATGACAAGCCTACAGGCCAATCAATATGCACCTATTTATCTATTGATGGGCGAAGAGGGCTACTTCATCGACGAAATAGCCAACTATATCATCGACCATGTGCTGACTAACGATGAGAAGGAGTTTAACCTTACCATAGCATACGGAGCGGACGTAGATATGGCTACTGTCATCAATGCAGCTAAACGCTATCCAATGATGGCAGAATATCAGGTAGTTGTAGTGAAAGAGGCGCAGAATATCAAGAATATGGACGAACTGGCGTTTTACATTCAAAAGCCGTTAAAATCTACAATTTTGGTGATCTGTCATAAGCATGGCAATATTGACCGCCGTAAGAAATGGGTGGCTGAGGTGGCCAAGCTGGGGGTAGTGTTTGAATCAAAGAAGCTGAAAGAACAACATTTGCCTGCATTCATCAATAACTACATGAAACAGAAGGGGTTGGAGATGGATGCAAAAGCCACTCAGATGATGGCTGATTTCGTGGGTAACGATCTTGGGCGTATGACGGGTGAGTTGGACAAACTGATTATTACCCAACCCAAAGGGCAAAAACGGGTGACACCAGAACAGATTGAACGCAATATTGGCATTAGCAAAGACTACAATGTCTTCGAACTGCGCAATGCCATTATTGTAAAAGATGTGATGAAGGCAAACCGCATTATCAAATACTTTGCTGAAAATCCCAAGACAAACCCAATACAATTGACGTTAGCTCTATTGTTTAGTTTTTTCTCAAATTTGTTTATGTCATACTATGCTCCAGAGAAGAGTGAGGCAGGAGTAGCGGCATTTTTAGGATTGAAATCGTCTTGGGCTGCCAAAGATTACCTTGCTGCTATGCAGAACTATTCGGGTATAAAGGTGATGCAGATTTTGCACGAAATACGAATGGCGGACGCTCGCTCAAAAGGAATAGACAACAATTCTGTGGAGGACGCTGACTTGTTGCGTGAGTTGGTATTTACTATTTTACATTAAAACTTCTTCTATAGAATCGTTTATTTCCGAGCAAGGTTAGGCGAGGTGATTCAAAAAATCGCAAGGATTCTTTTTTAGCTTCAAAAAAAAAACAAACTAATAATTTC
>OMSH01000239.1 GCA_900313715.1 uncultured Prevotellaceae bacterium | reverse complement strand
TCAACGCCGTTACCCTGAAGTTGACGGACGGTATCGACACCTTCCTGGGTGAGATTACGGGTGAGAGGGCAGTAAGCTGTCCGAAGTTTGACCTCATGAGGGAGTATCGCGTGCAGTGCTCGATGGTGGTACGCGACTGGGTGTCGCAGCAGACGGGCGAGGCGATGCAGGCTACCACGATTTATGTTGATAAAATCAATATGAAATAACTAAGTCGTTAGCAGTTGAATGGATGTGCCGGCTGCTGACTACGAGCAGATATGCAGCCTACACACATCCATTTGACATTAATAAGGAGAAGGTCATAAGGATGCGTAATGTGTCTAATAATCAAATTTATGAAGAAAGTTGTAAAATCATTCAAATCGAACACAAGGGTGTTTGATGACAACACCATCGAGGTGACACCACAGGCAGAGGGAACGCCCTCGCAGAAAGACGTAAAGAAGGTGGGCAGGAGCAAGCGCTATGCCACCACAGGCAAGAACCCATTGACCTGCATCGAACTGAAATGCCCTGAGGAGGTAGCTGACAAGGCAGCCTACTTCCATCAGGAACTGGCAAAGCTGACCAAGGACATACAAATCAAGGAACCCGCGTTGCCAAAGGGGCAGTTTCTCTTAGACAAGGACCATGTGAAGGTGTGCTTCGAAGCCAAGAAAGGCAAGATAACTGCCTGGCTTACTTTCGATGCTAAAGGAATGTTTGACATAAGGAGAGAGCTGTACAGTTTAACCAGCGAGATTGACAAATGTTTTGCGTTCAACAGTGCTTTAATCAGCCAACAGTAATAGTGACGAGGCAGCTGCTGGGGCAGTTGCTCGATAGCGCAGAGACCCATCGTCTGACCAACGAGCACCGCAGGTGGAGAGAGGCAATGCCCTCCATCCAGTCGGATGCCTCGCTGCAAGAACAATGGGCAGGAGACCAGGGATTTATCAAATTCTGTAACGAACAGGAGAAGACTAAAATCAAGAAGAATGGCAAACTGGTTAGCGATGCTTTCAAGGCCTTGAATCATGTGCAGAAAATGCAAGCTTATTGCGACCATCTGAAAAAGAGTCTTCCCTTTGTGATATTCATTGCCACCTTTGAAGAGTCGGAGAGTGCCAAGTCGAAGCGACTGGGACATTGGCGCAATCAGAAGCATTGTATCCTGAATGGCTTGTGCGTGATTGATTTCGACCATATCGAGGGTAATCCCCGTGAGGTGTGGGATGCTGCCTATGCAAAGCTAAGTGACGCTGACAAGGCGAGGATTCTTTTTGTATTCGTTACTCCGTCGGGACATGGCTTGAAGGTGGTGTTTATGGCTGATGTAAATGTAGGTAACCTTATTGATAATCAAATTGATTTCTCTGCCAAGTTAGGGTTGAATCCAGATGAGTCGTGTAAAGATGCGAGCCGTGGGGCTTTCCTTACATCCCGTGATAATGTGATTTTTATTGATGAAGAAAAACTGATAAATTATGAAAACAAAGAATTTGCTGAGAAATACAACGATCAGTACCGCAATGGCAATAGTGCTGCTACTAGGGATGCTGCTAAGACCAGTAGTACTGCTGAACAAAGTACTGGGAAAGTTGAGTCGCTGGCTGCTGAGCAAGTGGCGGAGCTGAGGTATCACGGTGTGCCATACAGTGCCATCATCGATGCATGGTTGGACGGTAAGAAGATAGAAGCAGGCGACAGGCACCGCACGTCGCTCTGCCTTGCCGAGCACCTGCGCTACATCACCGACAATGATCCCGCTCTTATTGAAGCCATCCTGCGCCAAGTGCCTTTCGTGGCTGAAATCGTGAATGAAAGAAATGAGGATGTGGCAGGTACTGTGAAAAGTGCTATTGGTTATAAGTTGTATAAGAACATGCCGAAGAAATTGATGGATGCCCTTATGAAAGCGGGTGTTGCTGATGCAGACGCTCCATCTATCGGCAATAATTCTCAATTCTCGATTGTCAATCCTCAATCTGGTGAGGATATTTACGCCCAGCTCCCTCTCTCCACCTGGGCAAACAGTTTGACGGAGCTGTCGGAATTCTTCCCTTGCATGAAGGAGCTGTTTACCAACGTGGATCCCCATAAGATGCCTGCCGTATTGTTCTCCAGTGGTGCCATGTTCGGCACACTGATGACCCGTGCGTGGTATCATTTCTGGTATGACCCTGAAATCATGAGACGACTTAATTACTGCATCTTCATCATCGGTGATCCCGGCTCGGGTAAGAACGTCATTGAGAAGTTCTACAAGAAGCTTACCGACCCGATGATTCAAGCTGACCAGATTGGCATTGATGCCGTGAACCGGTACAAGGATGGCAGGACAGAGCGCGCAACCAGTACGAAGGCACAGAAGGGCGAAGCCCTGAAGAAGCCTGTGGTGGGCATTCGTATCCATCCTGCACGTACCGCTACGGGCGAGTTCATTCGCCATATGCTGGCAGCCAAAGAGACGGTGCAAGGCACGGAAATCAACCTGCACATGTTCTCGTTTGACTCTGAGTTGGACAACGTGACGAAGAACAACAAAGGTGGTGACTGGAAAGACCGTGAGGTGCTGGAGCTGAAAGCGTTCCACAACGAGCAGGACGGACAGATGTATGCCAACACGGAATCGGTGACGGGTATGTTCAATGTGTTTTGGAACTTCATCTACACGGGTACGCCATACGCCTTGCACCGCAAGGTGAACCAAAGGAACTTCGGTACGGGTATGAGTACCCGACTGGCAGTGATACCGCTGCCTGATACGGGTATAGCGGCGCGTCACCAGAAGGTGGATTACCAAGCCAACGACACGCTGAAAGAATGGGCTTTCCGACTCGATAAGGTGGAGGGTGAGTTGCCTATCGAGCCACTGAACGATGAGACCTACGACTGGCAATCGGCTCATTTGGAGATAGCGCAGTTCAACGGCGACAAGGCAGACCGCTCCTTGCTGAAACGTATTCCGTATTACGGCATCAGCATCTCATTGCCGTTTATCCTGATGCGTCATTGGGACGAGTGGCAGGAGAAGAAGACCCTGACGATGGCCGACACTGACAAGCGCCTGTGCCGTTTAGTGATGGAGATTCAGTACAAGTGCCAGCAGTTCTTCTTTGGCGAGATGGCGTTCAACTACTACGAGGACCAGAACAAGGAGTTCGTACAAAGGCATCGTACAACACGCTATGATACTTGCTTCAGCAAGCTGCCTGAGGAGTTCAAGACGCAGCAGTTCATGGATTGCTTCGGCTGTTCGCAATCGGCGGCATCTCGTGCTATCATCCGTTTCCAGCAGGATGGCGTGATAGAGAAGGTGCAATATGGGGTGTATAAGAAAGTGGTGGCAGAGTTGCCGTAGTTACCCGCTTACCCAGTTACCCACTTTGTACTTTTAATAAATTGTATCGCCTTATGGATGTGCAACCTGTTCACATCCATTTGGCTAAAATAATTGAACAAAATGTTAGACAGAAATAAGAAATTATCAGAACACTTTAGTCTTGCTGAGTTAACCAAGACCAGTTTCAAGACTGACGATAATAATGATCCTCCATTGGAGGCAGTAGAGAACCTGATAACCCTCTGCGAGGATTGGCTGGAGGAGCTTCGCTTCAACTATAACACCATTTATGTGTTGAACAGTATCGAGGACTATTACACCTCTAAAGAAGTAGAACCATTAGTGATTAACCAGGGCTTCCGTTCCTACCAAGTCATGTTGGCGATGAAAGAAGCAGGGTTAAATCCTTCTGAAACC
>OMSH01000311.1 GCA_900313715.1 uncultured Prevotellaceae bacterium | reverse complement strand
GTTGACAAACAACTTCTTGCCTGCCTCTACTCTATACTGCAGACCTTTGATTTCTACAATTGCGTACATTTAAATAATAATTGTAAAAGTTAGCTCCGACGGGTGGTTGACCTCCTTTGCCAATCGCTTAATCGAACCCGATGCGGAATAATCGGCTGCAAAATTACAACATTTAATCTAAACCACCAAGCTTTTCTTAATCTTTTTCTCAGGTAATTTGATAGAGGAACCACATTACTATGCTTCCCAGTACGCTAATGGTAGGAACCAGCAGTATGGCCAACAAAAATGAGTAGCCACCCATGTATAATACCGAGCGTTTGAAAGCATCCCCCCATGTGAGGTTGAAAAACTGTTTCAAATCCCAAATAAGGAACATAATACCAGCTCCAGTATCGAAGCTGTGGGCAAAGTTTGATGTTTGGGTAAACAAAAGTGTGATGAGTTGTAGCCATAGGAGTTGCGATCCAATAAACGTGAACAGCAGAATATATTCTGCTAAGTTGGTTCTCATGCTTACCAAGGTGGTTCGGAAACTCCTTCTGGCACAAAAAACCATTACTGGTATCATCAGAATGATGGCTACGGCTTTGTTCATATCAAAGAAATCTTTGATCATTTCTACCATAGCATATAGAAATGTGCCCTCATGATAATATTTTTCCTCAAACTTTTCTACTACTGCTGCGTTTTGGGCGGCTAAGCGGGCTCCCCATCCGAGGATGCCTTTCACATCTTTTACGTTTTCACTCAGTGCCTCAGAAAGTTTTACACTCTCGTCTTTCGACATAGCTGCCATTATTTGGCGCATTACCAATATGCTGTCTTCTTTGCTCATAAATCGGGTAGCACCTTGCATCCTCATTATACTGTCGGCCATTTCCAGACTTTTGGCTGTACTTTGCTCTCGTTGGATGTTTAATGCTTCTCTTGCCAATTTGTTGATCTCAAAGAGCTGAGAAACAATGATGGAATTGGCAGAGTCGGCCGACAACTTCTGACTAATTGTTGGTATTTGCTCCAATCTTACTTCCTCTTGTTTTACAAATGAGGCAGGATCCAAAAGATGAGCTGCAACCAAATAAATGGTTGCTAAAACAAAAATAGTTTGAAATGGTTTGTGGTAGTCTTTGCGCCTACCACTCAAATAATCGCGCACCATATAGCCTGGTCGCCAGAATAACTCCATGAAGTTGCGCAAAAAACCATGTTCAATGTTAATGGCCTCCGACAGTATATTCTTAAACAAATCTTTGATGTCGAAACGTGGAGTCTTGTGTGTCTGTCCACAAGTAGGGCAGAAGTTGCCTTCATAGGTCTCGCCGCAATTCCTGCACACATGCAGTTGCTCACTATGTTTAGGTTTATGCGACATTCCCTTGATTTGTTTGAAATGTATCCATCGGATGTATTTCTTAGCGGTGTTGCCCAACCATCCATAGTTATGATAGGGATATGGATGACTTAACAAAGGCAATAGCCTGATGTCTTTCAGTAGTTGTCTGTAAGGGAGTGATTGAAAGTCTGTTGCATCCGTGCTGCCGTCTAACCAACCACAGAAATGCACTCTTGCTTTTTGGGCAGCCTGTTGTGACTCTACGGTGTTGCCTATCAGTAAAGCGTACTTCTTGGGGCCTTTCAGCTCTTTCAGCCTTCTGTTGATGTTTTTCTTTGTGGGGAGGATGTCGATTACCTTTGCACCTGAGGCACAAATCTCTTCCTTTACGGATGATAGTTCCGCACTGTTCATCTTTTCATCAAACAGGTAGTATAGGTAATCTTTCATGTCTTATTCTTTCTTTTTAACTTTGAAACATCAAATTTCGCAATATTTTTCGGAATTTACAATTTATACCCGTAAAAAAAGATAATATTCAACTTCTGCTAAGCCATCCGTTTACTTCTACTAAAAGGCCCGTTTACTTTCCACAATTCAAAACATTAGCTACCGCTTTATTCCTGTATAAACAGGTAGTGATCGTCTATGGTAAATTGATGTCTTTACTTCTTCGTTATTATTTGTGTTTTTTTCGTTTTTAGGTGATAAGTGTTTCATGGCATTTGTTTTTTTTGTTAATTTGCCTATGGTTAAAAATAGAAATGTATTATGGGAGTTTTAGATAAAGACATCAAGGTGGTCAAGGAGAAAACGTGGTTGATAAGTCTGCTGCTGGCATTCTTCGTGGCTTATCCTAACAACGCTTGGTTGGTTTGCGACCTGGAGTGGTTTGTCAAGCCAGAAGATGTGGGGGGCTATGTGGCTTTCTACTTCTTCCGTTTTGGCTTCTTCTGGTTGCTTATTTGGCTAATATTGAGATATGACTACAAGAAGATGACCAGCATCATCTTTGCCAAGCATTTATGGAAAAACCTGTTGCTGACACTGATAGGGTTTGCTGTGTATGAGGTGCTTACCTTTGCATTCAAGCAATTCGACCATTTCTTCAGCATTTTGTTTTTCCAGTTTATCGTGATATGGCTCGTAACAGCATTTGTGAGTTATATCTACGTTTTGTTTGATAATCAAATAAAGAAAGAAAAAGAAATAGAAAGGCTGCAGATCGAGAATCTGGAAAGCCGATGCAACGCACTCACAAACCAAATAAATCCTCACTTC
>OMSH01000240.1 GCA_900313715.1 uncultured Prevotellaceae bacterium | reverse complement strand
TGTTGACTTGGCCCTCGAGTGGCTCTCAAAAACAATTTCTTCCGTAAAGCCCTATCCCAATTCCTATAGTATAATGTTGGGACAGAGCGGCACCTTTTTCGTACATCCTGACAGCACGATACGTTCTAAGCAGACTATCTTCACTGAAACGATGGAGAAGCCCAACCCAAAATTAACGGCTTTAGGCAAGGCGATGTTAGCCGGAGAGGAAGGCATGATGGAACTAAAAATGGATGGCCGTGATTCATATGTGTTTTACAAGCCATTGGGCAATACAGGCTGGAGTACGGCTATTGTGTGTCCAGAGAGCGACATCTTCGGTGGTTACAATCGTTTATTGAATGTAGTTATTATCCTAATAATAATCGGTTTGCTGCTCATGCTGCTGGCATTTAGCCGCATTTTGACGCATATGCTACAACCACTTAGTCAATTGGCCAAGCAGGCAGAGACTATAGCCAGTGGGAAATTTGACGAGAACCTGCCGGTGACCGACCGTATTGACGAAATAGGCAAGTTGAGCAATTCTTTCAGATACATGCAGACCTCACTGGTTAATTATATAGACGAGTTGACCCGCACTACAGCCAACAAGGAACGTATTGAAGGTGAACTTCGCATTGCTCACGACATTCAGATGGGCATGATACCCAGAATATTCCCCGCCTTCCCTGAAAGAGATGATATTGACATCTATGCCTCTATGACCCCTGCCAAGGAGGTGGGCGGCGACCTATATGACTTCTTCATCCAGAATGATAAGTTATATTATTGCGTAGGCGATGTATCAGGTAAAGGAATTCCAGCCAGTTTGTTTATGGCAGTCACACGAAATCTTTTCAGAGTGGTAGCACAGCAGGAGCTTCCTCCTGCCGAAATAGCCCGACAGATTAACGACACCCTTTCTGAAGACAATGACCAAGGTATGTTCGTAACCATGTTTATAGGTGTAATTAATTTAAAGACTGGAGAGATGAGCTATTGTAACTGTGGCCACAACCCTCCTGTCATAGAAGATGAGTTCATGCAGATGGAGCCTAATGTGCCAATGGGTCTCTTTACGGGTTTTGAGTTTGTTGATGAATGCATTGATAACGTGGAGAACAAGATGATACTGTTGTACACCGACGGACTGAATGAGGCAGAGAATGAGGCGCATGAACAATATGGCGATGACCGCTTGTTGGCTTATATGCAACAACATGCCGAAACGGCCAAGACTACTATAAATGACTTGCTAGAATCAGTAGCCCAGCATGTAGCCGGAGCAGAACCTTCGGATGACTTGACGATGCTTTGTTTTAAGCTTCATCCGATAGCAAACTAATTAAACAAAGTTAGATATGAGTGTTTTGGATATCATCAACCAACGGAAGGAGACGGCTTTTTCTTTTGAATTACTGCCTCCCTTGAAGGGCAACAACATAGACAAACTCTATGATACGATCGATGCATTGAGGGAGTTTGAACCGGCCTATATCAACATTACGGACCACCGGAGTGAATATGTGTTCAAAGATATGGGCGATGGCACCTACATCCGTCAGCGTCTGCGTCGCCGCCCTGGGTCGGTGGCAGTGGCAGCTGCCATCAAGAACAAGTATGATATTACAGTGGTGCCACACATTTTATGCAGTGGGTTCACCCGTGAGGATACAGAATATGAGTTGCTGGATCTGCAGTTCTTGGGTATCTATGACCTGCTGGTGTTGCGTGGTGACAAAGCACCCGATGAGAAGACCTTTTCCCCAGAGAAGAAAGGTAACGCTCATGCGTTGGATCTGGCGTATCAGATTAAGGACTTCAACAAGGGCATCTTCGTGGATGGCAGTCAGATGTTGGTGACAAAGACACCTTTCAGTTTCGGTGTGGCATGTTACCCCGAAAAACACGAAGAATCACCTAATCTGGAGCGTGACATCTATTGGCTGAAGCAAAAGCAGGAAGCAGGGGCACAGTATGCCGTGACACAACTGTTCTACGATAACACCAAATATTTCAACTTTGTTAGCATGGCTCGCGAGGCGGGTGTCAGCATCCCAATCATACCTGGTATCAAGCCGTTGAGCAAACAAAGTCAGTTGTCGGTGATACCTAAAACCTTCAAGGTGGATTTGCCAAAAGACTTGGTGAGTGAGGCTTTGAAGTTACACAATGATGATGAGATAAAGCAATTGGGCATTGAGTGGGGCATTCAACAATGCAAGGAACTAATAAAGGCTGGTGTACCAAGCCTGCACTTCTATGCCTTGGGAGCTACTGATAGCGTGAAGGAGATTGCAAAAGGTATTTATTAAATGAGGTTTGAAGAGATCATAGGACAAGAGGAAGTGAAGCGCATTCTCATCAGCGAAGCTGACGGAGGACGGTTGCCCCACGCCTTGTTACTTACCGGTCCTGAGGGATGTGGAAAGATGCCTATGGCACTCGCCCTCGCCAGATACCTATGCTGCATGGCCAAACCTGCTGAGGGGGATGAAGCATGTGGAACATGTATATCCTGCCGCCAATGGGAACAATTGATACACCCTGATGTACATTTTCTATTCCCCATAGTGGCCAACAAAGCACGCAAGAAAGAGAATTGCGACGATTGGATGCCAACTTGGAGAGAGTTACTACTGAAGAACCCTTATTTCACATATACAGATTGGATACAGCAGATGGAGGTAGAAAACTCTCAGCCAGTGATATATACTCGCGAAAGTGACATTATCCAGAGGAAGCTGAGTTTAAAATCGGCACAAGGAGGATGGCGCATCGTGATTATTTGGTTGCCCGAAAAGATGCAGGAGGCTGGTGCCAACAAAATGTTGAAATTGTTAGAGGAGCCACCCGCACATACAGCCTTTCTGCTGGTGAGCGAAGAACCGCAGAAAATATTAGGTACCATCCTTAGCCGTGTGCAACGCATCAGCATGGCTCGCCTCAAAGGTGAGGATATTATCAATGCCCTCTATCGAATGGGCATTGATAAAGAAGAAGGTAAACTGGTCGCACATATCGCCAATGGCAGCTATGCGAAAGCATTGGCCACCATCACCACAGGAGAAGAATCATCTGCCTTGTTCCAACAGTTCACCTCGTTAATGCGATTGGCATGGAGTCGCAAGGTGAAAGAAATGAAAGCCTGGAGCGAAGGGATGGCCGACCTGGGCAGGGAACGTCAAAAGGATTTCCTGCAATATGCCCAACGCATGATCAGGGAGAGCTTTACCGCCAACCTGCACCAGGCTGAACTGAATTACATGAATGCTGAGGAGCAACAATTTACCAGCAGATTTGCTCCCTTCGTAAGTGAACGAAATGCATTGGACATCATGAACGAGCTACAGGAGGCCCAGATACATATTGAGCAGAACGTAAATGCCAAGATGGTGTTTTTTGACCTGATATTACAACTGACCGTACTGATTAAGAACCATTGACTACATTATATATATTAATATGGAGGACTTGATTTATAACACTCATAGAAGATTCCAGGGGCTCTGCTGCAGAGGCATAGGCCGTCAGGATCATCAACTCAATACATATGACTGGTTGGCCGATATTCCAGGCAATGACTTGGAAAGCCAATATGTGGAAGTGCAGTTCAAGAATACTCGCAAGGGCTACTACCGCAACTCAAACGGCCTGCAACTTCAGAAAGGCGACATTGTGGCTGTAGAAGCATCACCTGGGCATGATATCGGCGTGGTGACACTCACAGGTCGTCTGGTGCCTTTGCAAATGAAGAAAGCCAATATCCGTTCGGAAGCTGACATCAAAAGAGTGTATCGTAAGGCACGTCAAACTGACATGGAGAAATACTATGAAGCAAAGGCACGTGAACACAATACCATGATTGAGGCCAGGCAGATAGCTCTTGACTTGGAACTACAAATGAAGATAGGCGACGTTGAATACCAAGGCGATGGTAACAAGGCGATATTCTACTATATTGCCGATGAACGTGTAGATTTCCGTCAGCTGATCAAGGTCCTGGCCGAAGTGTTCCACGTGCGCATCGAGATGAAGCAGATTGGTGCCCGTCAGGAAGCCGGACGAATTGGCGGCATCGGTCCTTGTGGCAGGGAGCTCTGTTGTGCAACCTGGATGACATCCTTTGTCAGCGTATCTACAGGAGCTGCACGTATTCAGGATATCTCACTGAACCCACAGAAGTTGGCAGGACAATGTGCCAAGCTGAAATGCTGCCTGAACTATGAAATAGACTGCTATGTAGAGAGTCAGAAGCATCTGCCATCGAAAGAGATTTCCCTTTTTACCTTGGATGGTGAATGGTTCTTCTTCAAAGCCGACATATTGGCTAACCAGATAACCTACTCGACCGACAAGCAGAATCTGGCGAATGCGGTGACCATCAGCTGCAAGCGTGCTTTTGAAATCATAGGCATGAACAAGAGAGGCATAAAGCCCGATAGTCTATTGGAAGACGGCAGTAAACAGACAGCCAACAAGACTGTTGACCTGGTAGAGCAAGAAAGCCTTACTCGCTTCGACCGTGCCAAAAAGAAAAAGAAGAAAAAGTCTGGCGACAAAGCAAAATCCCATGGCAATTCAAAATCTCATGACAATGCAGAGATGCAGGGTAGTCCAAAACAACCGAAGCGTGAACATGGACAGGGAGGTGAGCGAAACAAGGAGTTCAGGGACAAGAGAAACAAGCAGGCAGACAAACGACCGCAAGCATGAGTCTTCGTGTATATAAAGCTATTGTGTGTTGGATGGTTATAAGCTGGCTGTTGGCGGCATGCAACAGCCAGACAGTTTATCATCAGTTTCGTTATATAGGCGACAATGGTTGGCTAATGACAGACACAATAAGACTTGAAGTGCCTTTGCAGGACTCCTTACACAGTCACCTATTAACATTGCAACTACGTCATACTGCCCATTTCCCCTACAAGAACATTGTGATAGGTATTCAGGCATGGTCACCCGATTCACTGTTTGCCCAAACGCAGCAATTCAGTGTCAGACTTATGGACAATCAGAACAATTGGTCCAGCAACGGACAAGGCGGATTTTTTCATTTGGATATGGGAGAAATGCAGTTGAAACCTTCCCCACCCGGCAATTGGCACATCCATATTTTCCAACTCATGAGTGACAGCCTATTACCAGGCATACATGATATAGGCGTCGAAGTGTCAGTCCTTCCTACCAGCATCTATACGCAGGAAAATAAATAGCAAGATGGTAAAGCCCCAAAGCGATGACCCCCCATAGCTGAAAAACGGCAGGGGGATGCCAATGACAGGAGTAATGCCCAACACCATACCAATATTGACAAAGAGGTGGAAAAGCAGGATGCTTAACACGCAATAGCCATAAATCAGTCCAAAAGTAGTAGATTGTCGTTCTGCCAAAGCAATCAGCCTTAGTATCAATATCAGAAAGAGAATAAGGATACTTGCAGCTCCCACAAAGCCTTGTTCCTCGCCAATAGTACAAAAGATAAAGTCGGTATCTTGCTCTGGCACATATTTTAATTTTGTCTGCGTTCCATTCAAGAAGCCTTTACCAAAGAGACCACCCGAACCTATGGCAATCTTCGACTGGTTAACATTATACCCCACCCCAGATAAATCTTCTTTAATGCCCAATGTTACCTGAATACGGGCTTGCTGATAGGGTTTGAAGTGATTAAAGAGGTAACTGCTGGCGTAAAGGAAGGACAGCGACAATAAAGCAAAGACAGCTATCAACAAGTAAGTATATTTCCTGTCTCGAAGATAGAGGAAGAGCAAATAAAGCACCGTTGCCACCAATATCCCCCATTCAACATAAACTACATCAAACGGCATTACATGCTTGGAGAACAAATACGCTGATACTATCAACAGCACCGAACCAGCAGCCAAGCGAAAGGCCATTTTCCACTTATCAAGGTAAACAACCAACAAGGCACAGGTAAATAGCTGTATGAGAAGCATGACGGAAAAAGTACCCAATACCGAGGTCGTTCCATCAATGATTTCCTCATTGAAACGTATGCCTACTACAAAATATATGGTAGCAGCCAAGCCCGAGAACAAAATAGCACCCGTCATTCCCATGCGATAGAGTACCAACATGAACGAAGCATAGACCAAGGCAGAACCAGTTTCTTGTTGCATTACGATAATCACCATAGGCACCAGTATCAAGGCGGCTATGACGGCAGCATTCTTCCAATTTTTAATGGTGAATCCATATTCGCTCATAAATTTTGACAAGGCCAGGGCGGTAGCGAATTTGGCAAATTCAGCAGGTTGCAGACTGACAGGTCCGAAATTAAGCCATGAACGTGAGCCTTTCGTCTCTGGAGCTATAACCAACGTTACTATCAGCAGTAGGATCAAAGCAACATATACCAGATAGGCAAACATATCGTATAGATCATCATCCAGCATCATCAAGATAAAAGCTATACCAAACGAGCAGCAAATCCACACGAACTGCTTACCAGCACGGGTAGAGAAGTCGAAGAAGTCGGCATTCTCGAAACTGTAACTGGCTCCACAGACGGTTAACCAACCAACGACAATCAGCAGCAGGTATATAAAAATAGTTACCCAGTCCACTTTCTTCCAGACAGACCTACCGCCACGTGCTGATACCCATTGATCATTAACCATTATTCCTATACTGATATACTACAACTACAAAGTTATCTTTTCTCATCGCCATAGAAGATTTCCCTACTGGCAAACTGCTCAGCCAATATCTCATTTGCCGGCGAAAGATGTCCATTGAGATACTGATCCATCATGATACCACCGATGGGCACCCCGAAGGTAGCACCGAAGCCACCATTCTCCACATACACCGCAATGGCAATCTTCGGGTCGTTCATAGGGGCGAAACCCATAAACACGGAATGGTCTTTTCCTCGGTTCTGGGCAGTACCTGTCTTGCCACATACTTCAATGCCTGGTAGCAGAGTTGACAAAGCGCGACAAGTGGCACCTGCGCTGCTTCCTATCACAGCATGACGCATGCCATCCACCACCTCTTCATAATACTTACGATCGATGCTTGTCTTGCGAGGCACCAGATAGATACTATCTAATTGGTTATCCTCTATCTCACTGACGATGTGAGGTGTGATGAAATGTCCACGATTGGCAATAGTAGCTCCCAGATTGGCAATCTGTAAAGGAGTTGCCAGAATCTCACCCTGGCCTATGGCAATACTAATTACCGTCAAACCATTCCATGAGCCATTATAGGCCTTGTCATAAAACTGAGCATTAGGAATCAGCCCTCGTTGCTCACCTGGAAGGTCAGTCCCCAATCGGTAGCCAAAGCCCTGTGATACCATGTGGTCTTTCCACACTGTAATAGCATTCTGAGAAGAGCCATATTTCTTATCGCCGAACATTCTAAACAATCCCCAGCAGAAATAAGAGTTGCATGAGGTGGCAATAGCAGGAATCAATGATATGGGTGATGCATGACCATGACATCCTACATGCAGGTTCCTGAAATTGAAACCATGCCCACATGGAAAGGTAGGATATTCTTCCTGAATAATGTCTTCTTGCAAGAAAGTCAACGCTTGAGCAGTCTTAAAAGTCGATCCTGGAGGATAGGTTCCCTGAATGGCACGATTGATAAGTGGTTTACGGAGATCTTGCATCAGTATCTGATGATTGCCACTACGCTTACGGCCTATCAGCAAACTGGGGTCGAAAGTAGGTGAAGAGACCATGCATAAAATCTCACCCGTAGAAGGTTCAATAGCAACTATGGCACCAATCTTACCTTGCATAAGTCTCTCACCCAGCATCTGTAAGTCGATGTCCAACCCTAACTTCAAGTTCTTACCAGGAACAGCAGGTCTATCCATGGCACCATCCATATAGTGTCCCTGTATGCGTCCGTGCGCATCACGTAACAGCACCTCTACGCCCTTTTCTCCCCTGAGGTATTTTTCGTAAGAGCGTTCAATGCCTTGCTTGCCGACGAAGTCACCCCTTATATAATAGTCGTCATTCTCCAACTCACGAGCTGATATCTCACCTATATCACCCAAGGCATGGCCCGCAGCATTATAAGAATACTGACGCTCAGTCCTTCGTTGTATATAAAAACCTGGGAACTTAAACAGTTTCTCCTGAAACACGCCACACTCTTCTGCCGATAGCTGACGCAAAAATATCTGGTTGGTATAAACAGAGTAGCCAGGATTTAATCTTCTGTTCTTTACATCAGCCATGCGTTTTAAGAACTGCTCTTTATCTATCCCTAACGTACGGCAAAAATCCAAGGTGTCAAGACTTGTCACTTCCCTGGGAATAAAGGTGATATCATAAGAGGGTTGATTGTACACCAGCAACTTTCCATTACGATCATAAATAGCGCCACGCGATGGATATTGAATCTTGTTGAGGAAAGCATTGCTGTCGGCATACTGTTTATAATCTTCGGATAAAATCTGCAAGACAAACAGACGAGCCACATAGATAACTACAATCGTCAAGGCGACCACCGCTACCACATATTTCCTATTTTCCAACGTACCTTTCTGCATCGCTCATAGATTCATATCGCCATGAAAGAATCAATTTCGTTCTTTCATTCTTAACATCTCAAAAACAAGAATAAAGGCCATGGTCAGCAACGAGCAACCTACTATCCTTATCAGCATACCTCCCAAATCATTTAGCGAGAAATATTCAAGTACGACCACAGTAATGTGGTGCGTCAATACACAGAGAAAAGCGAAAAACAAGAAACCATCCCACCGTATGGTAGCGATGGATGGTACTAAAGAACGTTCATCTTGTAATTCCCTTGGAATAAACATATTTAGATAAACAGGCTGCAGCATGGCCAACAATACACACGAAGCAGCATTGATGCCAGGAAGATTGGCAAATGAGTCGATAATAAGACCTATTAAGAATCCTACCAGCAAGAGTATCCAACGTGTACCATCCTTGTTCCATGTAATAAGCAAGTAAATATAAGGCAATGGAGTGGCAACACCCGCAACTATTATCTTATTAAACAGCAGCGCCTGCAACAATACTAAACCCACCAACCAAAGTGTCTTATTAACAACATCGTATATCATAACCAAAGCTGGTCTTTATTTCATGTATGTCTATTGTTCCGAACCTTCATTAACCGTCAGGTCTCTCAGTTCCTCACGTCCTTTTCTGGCAATTACCCTCACTTGCGAGATGTTACCGAAGTCGGTAGCCAACTTTATCTTCAACAAGTATGACAAACCATCATTGGAATCAGCCATGTCATCTACCGTTCCTACCATCACACCTTCTGGGAATACGGTACTATATCCACTGGTCACCACCGAATCCCCGAGGTTAAACTCAGCATGACGGGGCAAATCTTTCAAGTAGGCATAACGAGGGTCCTCACCCTCCCATTTCAAATAACCAAAATAGTCACTCCCTGCAATCTTACAGCTCAAACTGCTTTTGCTATTCAACAACGATATGACCAACGAGTAACCGCCATTAACCTTATATACGATACCCACGACTCCTTTTGTTCCGACAACGCCCATTTCAGGCTTGATACCAAAGCGACTGCCCTTATCCAAGGTAATGTAATTATCGGGGTGATGCAGACTGTTGCCAATAACCATAGCAGGAAGCTCAATAAAAGATGAGTCAGCCAAACGGCTCAAGCTCTCATATGCAATTGAATCGTTTAAACGTTGACGCAATGTACTTTCGAGAAAAGACACCCGTTGCTCCAACCTGGTATTTCGCTCCAATAGTGTATTATTGGTTTCACGCAACGAGAAATAGTCATTCATCAGATTTCCCACTTCAAGCACTCGCCCTGCCACTGCATTGGCTGATGTAAAAGCCACACTGCTCTGATAGCCATTCGAGTTGAACAGCATAAGCATGCACAGCGTTTCGAGCAACACGAACACGAACCAATGGTTATGCTTGATCAGGAAGTCCAGCAACCTTCTCATCCGGGAACTCCTAAATTATCTCATCAAGAAGTGATATCTATCTACGTTCTTCAACGCAATGGCAGTACCTTTAGCTACACAGTGCAATGGGTCTTCAGCAATATGGAAGGGGATGTTTATCTTGTCAGTCAAACGTTTGTCAAGTCCACGAAGCAGAGCTCCACCACCAGCCAGATATATACCATTGTGAACGATATCGGCATACAACTCAGGAGGGGTATTCTCCAATGCACTCAAGATAGCTGTTTCAATCTTAGTAACGGTTTTGTCCAAACAATGAGCCACTTCCTGATAGCAGACAGGCACCTCCATAGGCAATGCAGTAATACGGTTAGGGCCATGCACTACATAGTCGTCTGGTGCATCTTCACCCAATTCTGTCAGAGCTGCACCCACATTAATCTTAATACGTTCAGCCATGCGCTCAGACACCTTCACATTGTGCTGACGGCTCATATATTCCTGAATATCGGTTGTCAGATCATCACCTGCCATCTTGATAGAGTTATTGCTGACGATACCGCCTAATGAAATCACGGCGATCTCTGTAGTACCACCACCAATATCCACCACCATGTTACCCTCAGGCTGAGTAACGTCG
>OMSH01000241.1 GCA_900313715.1 uncultured Prevotellaceae bacterium | reverse complement strand
TGGAACTTATCCATGTCACCTGTTGACGTGGTTCGCTCCACACGATAGGTTTCCGTGCTATGCAGCAGTTCTTGTATCTCGTCTTTTATTATCATTTAATTAATTTCTCTTGATTGAATTCTTCCTGTCTCACCAACTCCTGTACTGGCACTTCAAGTGCATTGGCTATTGCAATGAGGGCTTCAAGGCTGGGCTGGGTGGTATTAGTGACCCACTTAGAAACTGTAGCAGGATCCTTACCGAGTTTGTCGGACAGCCACTTATTGTTCAGGTCACGTTCAGCGAGAACAACTCTTATACGATTTAACTTTGCCATGATAGATTACTGTTGTTTAAAGGCAAAGTTACAAAAAATAATCGGAACAAATGCTGATATGCTCAAAAAAACTCCATAAATAAGCTAGAATTTGATTAAAAAATCAATCTTTTATCTGATAAACCAGCTTCGTATCTGTATTGTCACCAAACTCATCCTTATAGTAACCTTGTTCCCAATCGCCAAGAGAAACATGTACCGGCACCCGCGCCTCGTTTAACGTTGTTTAAGAATTTGGCGTTACTTTTCTAACAAATCTTAAAACGTAAACATGTTTCTTTTATGTTTAGAAAACAAACCAAATATTTACATCGGATTGTTTAAAAATTAAACATAATTCATTATGAATACAATAGAGGAACTGGATATTATCACACGTATGCGTGGCGAAGTCATGAGCCACAAAGACGTGACAGGCGAGAATCTCTTCCTGGCTTGGGGCTATCCAACGGTTTTAGTCCTGCTTGCAGAGTTTGCTGCCCTCATGATATGGAATGAAGACTGGTGCGCATGGCTTTGGGTAGGCATACCTCTGATAGGTGCTGCTCTACAGATTTACGGGGCAGGTGTTCCTGGCAAACTGACTGTATCAGGAGGTACCTTTATCGCCAGTGGTACAGGCAGTGGTTCACAAAATAAAGGCATCTTGGTGGAAGAAGGAAATGGTGAAGGAACAGCCTCTATCATGATCTCTGGCGGTACTGTGATAGCAAGTGGCGGTCATGATGATGATACCAATGCTGGTACCGATGCTATTGATGTTCAGGGCACGCTCACTATCATTGGTGGAGCAATCGTTACAGCTGATGGTGGCATTAGCACGTATGACAACGGTGGCGGTTATGGTATCAGTGTTCGCGAAGGTAACTCAGCCGGAGGTAGTGCAACTATCAGCGGTGGTGTATTAACGGCAACTGGCGGCGATCAAATGCCAGCAATAAATGTCGATAAAGATCTGACCATATCTGGTGGTACCACAGTGATTACTGCTACTGGTGGGGCGATGATGGAAGGCATCTTAGCAATGGGTAATACAACCATTACCGGAGGAACTGTGAATTCGTATGGTGGTACAAATGGGCCTGGATTTGAGACTAGTAGCATTACTGTTTCTGGCGGAAAGCTGACAGCTGTTGGTGGTGATGCTCCTGCTGCCACTGATTTAGACGGTCGTCCTGGCATCATAGGCAACATCACAGTTAATGGTGGTGTTGTAACTGCTACCGGAGGCGCGAAAGATGGTAGTGGCTCTGATGGACTTGGTGTAGATGATAATTCTACTATTTCCGTTGGTACTGGAATAACCTTCTTTGAAGGGGATGCAGCAAATCCAACCACCGAGGGAACTCCTCCAACTTGCACGAAGAGATATGTAGTGATTAAGTAATCCCTATACACAGAGGGTTCCTCTGTTCGTAGTCGTTAGATATACCAATTTAAGTAACCTCACACCGTACCACGGCGTGAGGTTACTGTTTAGCAACCCAACATGGCTGCGGGAGAGACGCCCTGTGTGTGCAGAAGGCTCAGATCTCTCGTATCGAGAATGGCAAGAACCTGACATTTGCCACTGTACTCAAACTTTGCAAGGCAATGAATGTTAGCGTAAAACAGGAATAATCTACACATTCCTTGTTTAGAGTGCATTCCAGAAACGGCGGAAACTGGCAAACTTACCGAAGATAACCAGCTGATCGCCTTCTTCTAAAGCCAAGTCGTCAGGTGTATCGACCAACACATTGCGTTCGGTGTAGTTGATGCCCAAAGTATTCCTCTGCACCTTGCCTCGGATAGTAGCTATGAGCTTGAGTCCAAACTCCTCGGCAAGGCGAAGCTGTGGCACCGAATAACCGACCAACTTGGCGGGAATACTGAACTTGACTACAGCATGCTCCTTGTCTAAATGGAAAGTCTCGATATCATAACCAAACTCGATGATCTCGACCAAATCATGGGCAGCATCAGCTTCGGGAGACAGTATCTTCTCTATATTAAAAGCCTGCATTACTGAGCGATGTAACACGTCGTTGGCACGAGCAAAGATATGCTCTACCTTCAGATGCTTCAGCAAGGCCGTGACACGCACCGAAACGCCAAAATTCTCGCCAATGGCCACAATCACGGCATCTACATTGCGCAAGGGCAAAGCAGCCAACGCCTGTTCATCGGTAGCATCCATCACAAAGGCAGCTGCCAACTTATCTTTCAAGGGTTCCACATGTGCTGGTTTATTATCGACACCAATCACTTCATGACCTACCGTAGCCAACTCGTCTGCCAGCGCGAAACCATAATCGCCCAAACCTATTATAATGTACTTCATAATTAATTGAAAATTGAAAATTGAAAATTGTGAATTAATTAATTATTATTTCGCCCGTCGGATAGCGATAGTTCACTTCCCTCTTCTGCTTCACCAATCCCATCATGATGGTAAGCATGCCAAGACGCCCAATAAACATCAGAGGTATCATAAAGAGCTTACCCTCGGTATGCAGCATCGAGGTGGCATTCAAACTGACACCATCAGTGCTTAGGGCTCCCAGACATTCAAAGAACACCATACGCAACGGAATTTCCGGCTCTAACAAGTTCATGATGAAAATCGCCACCCCCAAGGCTGCTATGGATAATAGCACCGCTGTATTAGAACGGCGAATAGAACTGTGGGACAATTCACGATGAAAAATCTCTACTCGCTCGTTGCCACGCAACATCGACTTCAGGTTGAGCAGCATCACTGCTAAAGTGTTAACCTTGATACCGCCTGCCGTAGATTGGGCACCACCACCTATCCACATCAGCACGGCAAAAATAATCATCGACGAGGTGCTCCACGACAAGGGGTCAACAGAAGAGAAGCCAGCAGAGCGTGGACAAACAGCCATAAAGAAAGCATGGGTGAGCTTGTCGCTGGTAGAAAGTCCCCGAAAAGCTCCATCCCATTCCAAAACGCCAAAGCAAATAGCAGGTAAAATAAGCAGAACCACCGTCATGATGAGAACGATGCGGGTATTCAGGTTGTAATTATGATAGACCTTTTTACCCTCCCAATGACGATGGCGCACCAGCGTCCACAAGTTATGTAATTGCAATGCCAGGGTATCTTTGAAGTTGACAAGTATGGGGAAACCGATGCCTCCCAAGATTATCAGCAGTGAAATATAGAGATAGAACGGTGCGTGGTTATCAAACACCAAAGGGTCGGCCAAACCATTGGGCAAAGTGCTGAAACCTGCGTTGCAGAATGCAGATATGGCATGAAACACAGAAAACTTGATTTCGTCCGCCAACTCATAGCCCAAAGTGCCATGAATGTCGGTCCACACCATAAAGGCCCCTACCGCTTCAATGATAATCGTAAAACTCAGGATATTCAGTAATGTGGAGAGCAACGTGTTAAGCGAATTACTACTCATAATGTCGCGCACCATCATGCGACTGTAGATGCTGGTGTTACCCATAAAGAACAGGGCGAAGAAACTGGTGAAGGTCATCACGCCCAAGCCACCAATCTGAAATAATAGCATCAGCACCAACATTCCAGGTTCTGTGAAGGTCTGCGTAATGTCAATAGGACTCATGCCTGTCACACACACGGCACTGGTAGAAAGGAACAGGGCATCCTCCCATGATATGCCGTGGTAGGTACATCGGGGAAGCAATAACAGACCTGCGCCTATGAGGATGATGAACAGAAAACTCATGGCCAGCATGAGCGACGGGTTGACCTTACGCCCCAACATATATGTAAAACCACGAGATAATGAAACCAATGCCAGTATCATGCAGATAACCACCCTATAGCCACGGCTTCCCATCAGTAACCAAAATTCTCTGACAGGACCTTCTTCGGGCTCGTGGAAGATGACAGGTACCAGCGTCACCAGATAGAGCACTATCAAGACCCATGACATGGCGTTCAACTCCTGCCGGATGTTCCCAAAGCGCAATAGCAGGTGTGAGATGATATCTACCAAGAAGACTATCCAGATGCCGTGATACACCTTGTCCAACATCAGTACATCTTCCTTTGAAATCACAAAACCATGCTCATATACCACCGCCACAATGAGCAGCAAGGCACATGCCGTTGCCAGTAAGCGTATGGCTCCCAACAAATAATTAATATAAGGATATATCCAACGGTGGCGGTAAAGCAAATATTTGTTGTCAGATAACTTCATGGTCCGTTCTAATGCTATCAATAAGCAAACTTAAACAAAAGTATTATTATAAACAAAAAAACTGAGCAAAAAGCGTCAAACTTAAAAATATTGATTACATTTGCAGCTGTTTAACGCTTAAATTTGACATACGATGAGTAACAAACCAAAAAGATTTATCCTCCCAGAAGAGGAAATACCACATTACTGGTACAACATTCAGGCTGACATGGTGAACAAACCTTTGCCTCCCATTCATCCTGCCACTAAGCAACCTTTGAAGGCTGAAGACCTCTATCCAATCTTCCCTGAAGAGTGCTGCCGTCAGGAAATGAACCAAACCGACCAGTGGATTGAGATACCTGAAGAGGTACGCGATATGTATAAGTATTACCGTAGCACACCGTTGGTCCGTGCCTATGGTTTAGAGAAAGCACTGGGTACCCCAGCACATATATATTTCAAGAACGAGAGTGTGAGTCCTATGGGTTCTCACAAACTGAATTCAGCCCTGCCACAGGCATACTATGCTAAGATGGAAGGCACGACCAATGTCACTACTGAGACAGGTGCCGGTCAGTGGGGTGCTGCCTTGTCATACGCCGCACGTCTGTTTGGTTTGGAGGCTGCCGTTTATCAGGTAAAGATCAGCTATGAGCAGAAGCCTTACCGCCGTAGCATCATGCAGACCTATGGTGCACAGGTAACCCCTTCACCCTCTATGTCCACCCGTGCCGGTAAGGACATCCTGACTCGCGACCCCTTCCATCAGGGTTCTTTAGGTACTGCCATCTCTGAGGCTATCGAGTTGGCTACCACCACTCCCAAATGTAAATATACCTTAGGTTCTGTGCTTAACCACGTAGGCCTGCATCAGACCATCATTGGTTTGGAGGCTGAGAAACAGATGGAAATGGCTGGGGAATATCCTGATATGGTAATTGGTTGCTTTGGTGGTGGCTCTAATTTCAGCGGCATCAGTTTCCCATTCATGCGTCACACCATCTTAGAAGGCAAGAAAACACGCTATATTGCTGCAGAGCCTGATTCATGTCCTAAGCTCACACGAGGAAAGTTTGAATACGACTTTGGTGACGAAGCTGGTTATACTCCACTGTTGCCGATGTACACACTTGGACACAATTTCCGCCCTGCTAACATCCATGCTGGTGGTTTGCGCTACCACGGTGCTGGCGTCATCATCTCTCAGTTGCTGAAAGACGGACTGATGGAAGCTGTTGACATTCCACAGCTCGAGACTTTCGAAGCTGGTACCCTGTTTGCTCGTGCCGAGGGTATCATTCCTGCACCAGAGTCAAGTCACGCCATCGCTGCCACTATACGTGAAGCTTTGAAGTGCAAAGAGACTGGCGAAGAGAAAGTGATTCTTTTCAACCTGTCAGGACACGGTCTCATCGATATGGCTGCCTATGACCAATATATCGCAGGCAACTTGCAAAACTATCGTGTGACTGATGAAGATTTGAAAAAGTCAATGGCTGATGCAGATGCTTTGAATAAGTAAGGATTTGATACTAAATGATATTGAGGGGAGCGTCACAAAGATGTTCCCCTCGTTTTTTAATTCATCTGATTACTTCCCCTCTGATGCATGATGACATAGATAATCACCGGAGCACCCACCACTGGGGTAACGGCATTGAGAGGAATAATGCCATTCTCACCAGGTAACACACAAATGAGGTTACACAACAAGGCAACAGCGCTACCAGTAAGGATAGTGACAGGTAACAGGGAATTATGATTCTCGGTACCTAATATCAATCGTGCCACATGAGGCACTGCCAAACCGATAAAGGCAATAGGACCACAAAAAGCGGTAGTAATGGCAGTAAGAAAGCCTGTAATGACTAATAAGTAGTTCCTTACCCGCCAGGTGTTCACGCCTAAGTTCTCGGCATAATGTTCTCCAAGCAACAAAGCGTTCAACGGTTTAATCAACAGAACAGAACACAGTAGTCCTATCAGTACTACGACAGCAAACACAGGCATTTGTTGCATTGACACACCGCCAAAATTGCCCAAGCCCCATATTAAGTAGGACTGTACGCCTTCTTCGGTTGCAAAGAAATTCAACAAAGAGATAGCTGATGAGGCAATATAGCCCACCATGATGCCAGTGATGAGCAGCATTACACTGCTGCGTATCATAGTCGAGAAAAATAGAATCAGTGCCATAATCAGCATGGCACCAATAAAGGCACCGGCCAATACGGATAAGAAGCCCGAAATAGAAAATGACGCTGTAGTGATACTACCTCCAAAGGCAAGCATCACCAAAGCTACGCCCAAACTGGCACCTGCATCAATGCCCAAGATAGAAGGACCTGCCAACGGGTTCTTCAAAGCTGTCTGGAGCATCAAACCACATACTGCCAACGCTCCTCCGCAGAGTAATGCTGTCAAGGCCTGTGGCAGACGACTTTGCCAGATGATGAAACGCCAACTGGCTTTCTCTGGTTCATCGCCCAAGAGTATGCGTACCACATCGCCTATGGGAATGGATACCGACCCTACCAGCAGATTCGCGACAAACAATAGCACAATGACTAACGTCAGTCCTATACCATATTTTACGCCTTTATTCACCCAGTCGCTCGTAATAATTCAACCCACCCAGGTCAATCTCGGGGTGACAAATCTGTATAAAGTCACTCAATAACCTGTCGGGATGAAATGGTGTTTCTTCATAAAACGGTGCATAGGCTGTATTGCAGCCATATACATTGCGTTGTTTATAGGCTTTCATCTCGGCATTGCCATGATAGTCGGCAGCCAACTGACGATAGGTCAATGGCGCAGGCTGATTATAGCGAATTACCCAAATATCAGATTCACCAGCCTTGTCGAACACTGCCTCAAACGACAGCGCCAACGATCCACTATGACCATCATCCGCATATGGATAATCAGCATGGGCATCTGCCCATAGTTTACCTTGCGTACTCTGTCCCCCTGGTACATACCACACAGCGCCCAATTTCATGTCAGCAATTACCGATGGTTGCTCTTCTGCATCTGCTGCCTTGGCTTTCATGGCCATATAGTTCCGTTCCACCTCAGAGAACAGACTGTCTGCCTCTGCACCTACGCCAAACAACCTGCCATAGAATTTCATCCACTCGGCACGTCCCAAGGGCGAAGT
>OMSH01000242.1 GCA_900313715.1 uncultured Prevotellaceae bacterium | reverse complement strand
CATACGCATCATCCATATCACTCCTAAGATATGGTCAGTATGGGTGTGGGTAACAAAAAGGTCACTGATGTCCTCGAAAGCCAAACCAGACTGTGCCATCTGGTTAAGTATACCATTACCTCCACCTGCATCAACCATCATAGTAGCCCCACTTTTGCTTCGCACTACGAAACAAGTGTTGTAACATCGGGTGACCATTGCATTGCCCGTACCTAATATGATTATCTCGTTCTCCATACCTTATATTATTATATTACCCTACAAAGATAACAAATGCAGGTGATAAAAGCAAAGGGATGCAACTGTAAGAAAAAGAAAAGAAAAAAGTGACTGGCAAACTCGTCTTTTTAGGCTCTTATTACGTCTTATACAATGAAAGGCGGAAAGAAATGAATAGCAACAAAAGATATAAGAGACTTGAGGCAGTTATAGAGCAGAACCAAGACTATTTGTTCCGCTTTGCCTACTTCCGTATCGGCAACAGAGAAGATGCAGAAGACATCATACAAGATGTATTCTTGAGACTCTTTGAAAAAGAGTTCGTAATAGAAAATGACGAAAGTATGCGAATGTATCTCTACAGAATGGTATATAATGCCTGCAATGATTGGCATCGGCATAAACAGCAAGAACCTATACCATTAGAACAAGTGCAAATGGCTGATGATGAAGATGAGAAGGCATTAAAAGAGGAATATATCCGCATCTGGAAAATGTTGAGTGTGTTGCCTGCGGATCAAGCTGATGTTATTAACATGCACCTGATTAACAGCCTTACCTTCGTAGAGATTGCCAAAGTAACGGGAACTCCAGAGACCACGATTAAGTCGAGGTTTAAAAGCGGAATAGACAAATTAAGGAAAAGATGGGAACAGGAGGATAAAATATGAATCAAAGAGATATTGATATGATAAGGACGGAGCTGACTCCAAAATGTGAGGTACACATATCGAAAGACTTTAAGCAGCGAGTGTTGGCTAAAGCAAAAGAAAGCCGTAAACCACGTAATGTGATTAGGATGTGGCACTGGCTATCAGTATCAGGTATTGCAGCTTGTTTGCCTGTTATCTTGATGCTAAGCCCTTCTCGCCTTACCGCCAGTTCGCTTTTGCAAAATGCTATCAGCTACCTCAACAACATACGCTCGATGGTGATGGAAGTAGAAATACGCACCTTACCCCAAGAAAACTTCAAGATGATAGATGCTGAAGAAGCTTTTATTAACCATCAAATTGAGGTGGTATATGGTGACGAGTTGGCTTGGCGAGTAGATAAACAAGGCAGGGTAGCCACTGGTATCAATGACAGTGCTTATACTTGGGTACCAGCTTACCAAGTGGGCTGGGAAACAGGAAAAGGCAAAGAAACATTTTTGGATTACATCAGTATCTTATTGGAACCAAATAAGATATTGGAACGTGAATTAGAACTTTCACAAAAGAACGATGGCGATGAGTACTTGGTAAAGCGTGTAGGTGATGAAATACATCTGACTGTGCATGCATACCTCCATTATAACTATATCAATGACTTCATGCTCAACAAATCACTGAAAGATGCAGAACATATCAGGCGCTACATATTTGACAAAGCTACCAAGCAATTGAAGCAGCTATCTGTAAGTATCATCGTAGATGACCAGGAAGTAGAAGTGATGAGGACTCGACATATCGACTATTCAGTAGCATTGGGAATGAAAGAGGTATTAGCTAAGCCCATCGACATTGAGTTCAGTAATGCCGATTCCTCACCCAACAATAGGAAATCTATTCTGGCTGAAATGTCAGCCAAGGAAGTCGCAGAGAAATTCCTCAAATCATTAGGTGCATGGGATACTGAGACGTTAGAGGAAATGATGCCTGCCAACATAGCAGAAATATTTGGTCCAGTCTTTAAGGGTTGCAGACTGCTCAGTATTGGAGAACCTTTCCAATCTGGCTCTATGCCTTGCGAGTATGTGCCATATGTATTGAAACTTCGTGATGACAGTACGACTGTTCAAAACAACCTGTCATTAGGCAAGAATGAAAAAGGTGAATGGATATTTATGGGAGGTCTATAATTAATTATTAAATAATCATCAATGAAAGCATTAAAACTATTGGTGCTGGTGCT
>OMSH01000243.1 GCA_900313715.1 uncultured Prevotellaceae bacterium | reverse complement strand
TCAGGCATTGCGACACAGGCACTTTCAGTGATGCCAGGAATTGTATTGAGTATGTCCTCCACTTCCATCGGACTCACTTTCTTGCCACCCACATTGATCATTTCTTTGATACGGCTTTTCAGATGGATGTAACCTTCATCGTCCAGAAAACCGCCATCGCCTGTACGGAAAAAGCCGTCATAGAAATCTTGAGCAAAACGTTCAGGTGTTTCGTTCCAGTAACTACATGTCACATGATCGCCTTTAACACAGACTTCTCCTTCTAAACCAACAGGTTGTTTATTCCCTCCTGTATCGAAAATGGCTATTTCAACATTCGGCGAAGCTTTACCCGCCGTACTCAGTTTGTCATGCTCAGCATGGAATTCCATAAAAGCTGAGCGGGATGCTTCTGTAAGGCCATAATGCATGCAGATACGCGTGTTAGGAAGCAGCTCGCACAACATATCCTTGTCTTCTATCGACATAAACGAACTACCTATCTCTATATAGCGCAATTGGTCAGCAAACTGACCGATCTTCCTACCACTCATTTTCTTGATATACCCCCACCCTGCTGGCACCATGCCAAAACCAGTGCAGTGGTATTGTTCCATTTGTCCAAAGAACTTCTTCATACTGGCAAAGGTGCCCAGCAATACCAAGGAGCCGCCTTTAGACAAGACGCAACGTACACGTCCAAGACCAAATGAATGACTCACAGGCAACGCTAACAGTTCTATATCTTCTGCTGTGTTCTGAATGAACGTATTGATGTTTAAAGCAGCAGCAGCTAAGTTACGATAGTTCAACGCAACACCCTTGGGAGCGCCCGTTGTACCTGTGGTAAATAGGATATCCGCTATTTGCTCAGCATTAGGCTGTTGATACGCCAGTGTTTGTTCACATGGGGTCTGCACATCATGAAGGGGAACTACAGGACAGTCTTTCACCTTGTGGAGAACTCCCATGGTACACACGGCCTTAGTCGATTGACATATCAGCTCATAGCGTGACTGATTGGTGTCTGGGTCAATGGGCACGCAGACACCTCCTGCCAAATGGATTCCAAAATAGGCATACACGAAATCTATATTAGCAGAAGCGGCCAGAATAATCCGGTCGCCTTGCTTAACACCATGTTGATGCTTCACATTGGATGCTGCCAATAAGCAACGTTCCCATAATTGGGCATACGTCACTTGCTCAGCAGGTGTAATCAGCGCAATACTGTCAGGGTGCTGAACGGAATGTTGATATATCTGTTCTTCGATTGTCATTATTGCAGTTTAGCATTTACAGCGGCTACGATGTCTTTCACATCTTCCATTTCCATCATCTCTTCTGGTTCGAAGCTGATGTCAAATGCTTCTTCCACATTGGAAAGAATGCTAAGATGACCTACTGAATCCCATGCTGGGAAATCACCCACCATGCTATTCTCTGTTACTTCACTCTGCTCTACATCACATGTAGTAGCAACAATCTCAATTACTTTTTCTAATACTTCCATGTTTATTTATTCTATATTATCTATTATTGATTTCTTAATTGATTCAACATCAAGGCCACACTGTTGAAGCAGGTACTGGTAACTTCCTGCATGCGGGAATATATCCTGAACACCAAACCTTAGCATCTTAGGTGCATTACCCAAGTAAGCTAGATGTTCAGCAACTGCAGAAGCAAGTCCTCCGTTAATCTGACCTTCTTCTGCAGTAACGACAAGTTTCTTTTCAGGAATCATCTTGTTGATTAACTCTGTATCAAGGGGCTTTACAGTATGCATATTAACTACAGCTACACTGATTCCCTCTTTATCCAATTCCTCTGCCACCTTGAGCGACTGGTTTACCATTGTGCCGTTGGCAATCATCAGCACATCAGTTCCTTCACGCTTCACAATACCCTTACCAATGATAAATTCATAATCATCAGTGTTCACAATAGGAATAAACCCTTCACCCACTAATCTCAAATAGGCAGGTCCATTATAATTTACCAAAGCGATTGTTGCTTTTGCGACCTCAGTACAATCAGAAGGTACCACAATCGTCATTCCAGGAATTGCACGCATTAATGACACATCATCCAAACCGTAATGGGTATTTCCTTGGAATGACACTCCCAAACCAGATGCGATACCCACCAACTTGACATTGTGCTGCATATAGCCCAGATTGATCTTGATCTGTTCATAGCAACGGGTGGCTAAAAAAGAGGCAAAACTACTTGCAAACACATTATGACCCTCGCTGGCTACTCCAGAAGCCAGAGCAATCATATTTTGCTCAGCAATACCTGTTGTCAGGAACTGTTGGGGAAATTGTTCCTTGAATTTTGCCAGACCGGTACTTTTGGTGAAGTCAGCAGACATGACAAACACTTCCGGGTGCTCTGCAGCCAATTCGGTTAGGAAAGTACCAAAGGCGTTGCGAGTGCTTAGCATCATCCAACGCTTGATATTTTTAGGATTAAATTCTATCATGACAATTCCTCCTTTGCTTGCTGGTATTGCTTTTCATTCATGCTGGCATGATGCCATGCATTATCGTTCTCCATAAAAGATATGCCTTTTCCTTTCACGGTTTTTGCCACTATGCATTTGGGCTTACCATTATCAAACTGTGTAGAAAAAGCGTTCAGCAGTTCTTCATGATTATGACCATCCACCTCAAGCACATTCCATTTGCAGGAACGAGCCAAAGAGGCTATATCTACACTAAGCACGTCCTCTGTGGGCCCATCTTGCTGAAGACCATTACAATCTACGACTACAGTCAAGTTATCAAGTCCAAGATGAGCTGCTGACATAAATGCCTCCCAAATACTGCCTTCATCACACTCACCATCACCCACAAGCGAATACACTTTGTTGGGCTTTCCCGCTACTTTCAGGGCATAGGCCTTGCCAACAGAGTATGGCATACCTGTTCCAAGACTGCCTCCAGAGAACTCTATCCCTTTATCCAGCTTCTTTACAGGATGCACTGGCAACCATCCATTATCTGTCATAAACTGCTGTTTAATATCCTCATTGGTAAAGAATCCTGCTCTTGCCAATGTAGCATAATAGCCTATATAGGCATGACCTTTACTGAGAATAAAAAAATCGCGATCTTCTGATATAGGATTAGTCACGTCATATTTCAGCACGTCGGCATATAGAACAGCCAAAATGTCGGTAGCAGAAAGTGCAGATCCTAAATGGACGCCCTGCCTTCCCACATCATGTGATGCTTCGATTATCTCACGCCTGATGTCGTGAGCCCATTCTTCACTTTTAGTCATATTACATTCCTCCATCAATTCTTATTATCTGACCTGTGATATACGATGACTCATCAGAAGCCAGAAAAACGGCAATACGGGCAACTTCCTCGGGCTTGGCGATTCTACCAAGCGCGATTTGCTGCAACATGGTTTCCATATAATCTGCAGAAATCTGCTTATTCATGTCTGTATTCACAAATCCGGGGGCTAATGCATTAACACGAATACCGGCTTTTGCAAGCTCTTTAGCCATGG
>OMSH01000279.1 GCA_900313715.1 uncultured Prevotellaceae bacterium | reverse complement strand
TCAGCACAGAAGCGGTGAAACCTAATGAGTAGCAATAGTCAGCATCGAAGTTAGATGGAGCTGCACAACGACCTTCATAACCGAAGAAGTGATGCAAAGCAGAGAACTTGCCTACATACTTGCCTTCCTTCTTCCATGCGGCCAACTTATTGCCTACCATCTCGCTCAGCAATTTTTCAGTTTCAATCAAAGATACCTGAACATTTCCGTGAGGGTCACGCTCCAGTGACAACTGACGAGCTACGCCCTCTGGCAGAGAAGCATAGATCTCAGCATTCACCTTTGACAGGTTATCAATGATATACTGACGCTGCTTGTTAGCAGGAACCTCTGCAAACTCAGCACCCTTAGCAGCGAGCAGGTCATTCAGCTCAGCAATCAGACGCTTCATAGCTGGGATAAACTCAATCAGACCTTCAGGAATCAGTACGGTACCGAAGTTATTGCCATCAGCCGCACGGTCAGCCACAGTCTTAGCGATATCAGTAACGATATCATCCAGTGAAAGGTCCTTAGCCTCAACCTCCTCAGAGATGATGGTATAGTTAGGCTGAACCTGCAAAGCGCACTCCAATGCGATGTGAGATGCAGAGCGACCCATCAGTTTGATGAAGTGCCAGTATTTACGAGCAGAATTACAGTCGCGCTCGATATTACCAATCACTTCTGAATAAGTCTTACAAGCAGTATCGAAACCAAATGAAGTCTCAATCTGGTCATTCTTCAAGTCACCATCAATAGTCTTTGGGCAACCGATAACCTGAATGCCATAGTTCTTAGCAGCATAATACTCAGCCAATACGCAAGCGTTGGTATTAGAGTCATCACCACCGATAATAACCACAGCCTTGATGTTCAGCTCCTTCAGGATTTCCAAACCCTTCTCAAACTGATCCACCTTCTCCAGCTTGGTACGACCAGAACCGATGATATCGAAACCACCAGTGTTACGATACTCGTCAATAATCTCAGCTGTCAGTTCGATGTACTTATGGTCAACCAAGCCACCAGGACCCATCAGGAAACCATACAGACGGTTAGCTGGGTTTAACTTCTTCAGTCCGTCAAACAGACCTGACATCACGTTGTGACCGCCAGGAGCCTGACCACCTGACAAGATTACGCCCACGTTCATAGGAGCGAAGTTAGCTGCCTGGGCAGCGTTCTCAAACTTGATCAGAGGCATTCCGTAAGTGTTGGGGAATAACTTCTTAATCTCTTCCTGGTCTGCTACAGACTGAGTAGGTTCACCGGCAACGGTCTTAACATTTCCTCTCAAAGCCTTAGGCAGTTTAGGCTGATAAGCAGCCCTTGCAATTTGCAATGCACTTTTTGTCATTTTTTCTATGTAAAATTAAAAATTAATTCCAAACGGACTGCAAATATCGCTATTTTTTTGTAGAAATGCAAATAATTCTACCAATGTTGCATGGCGATTAAGATTTATTTTACTATCTTTACACCATGAACTTATATTATCAATTAACAGGAGGGATTTAACTATGGCAAAAAGAAAAGATTTAAAAAAATTTGTAAACGAAGTATCGAGTGCTTTGTTTGCTGAGTGTCTGGCCGCAAAATTATACATTAAAGGCGTGAACCCCCATATGGCCGACGAAGTATTGACCGACATCCTTAATACTCAGGACGACTTCCTGAGTCGTATCAGTCACACGCAACCAGGAAACGTAAAGGGTTTCTATAAGCAGTTCCATGCTGAGTTCGACCAGAAAGTCACCGAGATTATCGACGCCATCGATAAATTAACATTGACAGACTAATAATGAAGAAGAAAATATTCGGATTTATTTATTTTAGACTACTGGGATGGAAGTATAACTTTACAGTCCCCATCGAAGAAAAATGTGTTATTTGTGTGGCTCCTCACACATCCAACTGGGACTTGTTTGTTGGCAAACTCCTTTGGGGAGCTTTGGGAAGAGAAGCCAGTTTCCTTATGAAAAAGGACTGGTTCTTTTTCCCGTTGGGTTCTATTTTCCGTTGGATGGGAGGCATCCCTGTTGACCGTTCAAAAAAGACGGCATTGACTGAGCAGTTGGCAGTGCTTTTCCAACAACGCAAACAGCTATGCCTCGCCATCACTCCCGAAGGTACACGCAAGGTCAATCCTAACTGGAAAAAGGGTTTCTACTACATCGCCTTGAATGCCAATGTGCCCATCCACTTGTTCGGACTGGATTATAAGCGCAAGACCGTGGAATGCACCAAGACTTTCATCCCTACAGGTGACTTTGAAAAAGACATTATTGAAATCAAGCAACATTTTAAGGATTACAAGGGGAAACATCCTGAGAACTTTTCTATCTAATTGTAAATTGAAACTTTCTGGAGCAGCAAGGGCAGAGCGATGCTTGCATCAGCTATGCCGAGTTACGACAGAATTGGGCGAAGCCAATTGAAAATTGAAAATTGAAAATTAAACACTACATACTGACAGGACTGCTATTGCTGGGAGGTGCCATTAGCCTTTCAGCACAAAGGGTACAGAAAACGAAAACGCCAGAGACTCCGCAAGAAAAACTACAAGCAGACATAGACTATTACTTAGGGGGATATCAAGACACTGATGTAAAGATTGAAAAAGTAGCTGTTGACAGCATCAAGATTGATGACGACAACCATAAGTTGGATGTGTATGTCAATCTCCGACTGGCCTATATCCCTATGCGTCTATACAACGTGCAACAGCTCTATCGCGATTTCAAGGGCATTATTCCTAATGAGTACAAAGACTACAAGCTGACCATCCTTAGTGGCGAAAGAGCCATCGAGCAACTAATACCTAATTATTATAATATAGACAAAGACCCTCATCGCCTGTTTCACAAACTGGAATACAAGGGTAACCCTTGGATCCAGAACCTTTCGCATCCATTCACTCCCACCAAGGGCATGAGCAATCGCCACATTGCCCTCTGGCAAAGTCACGGCATCTACTACGATATCAAACGCAAGGAATGGCGTTGGCAACGACCACGACTATATGGAACCACCGAGGACCAGTTTACACAGAGCATCGTCTTGCCTTTCCTCATCCCAATGTTAGAAAACGCCGGAGCCATAGTCTATACTCCCCGAGAGCGTGACATCCAGACCAATGAGGTGGTAGTGGATAACGACGGAATACACTTCTCCAAATCTGAATACAGGGAGATAGAAAGCGACAAATCCAGTTGGATGCGTAGCGACAGTTTAGGATTTGCACAGAAGAAGCGCAATTACAATCACGGCGAGAACCCCTTCAAGACTGGTTCTTCCGTCTATACTTTCACCGATCGTGAGGGCAACGCCTCAGTACAATGGATACCCGATATTCCAGCTTCTGGCGACTATGCCGTGTATGTGAGCTATCAAACCACACCTCGTAGTGTGTCTGATGCACATTATAAGATTATTCATAGTGGCACCGTTACTGAAATACAGGTGAACCAGCAAATGGGTGGTGGCACTTGGGTATATCTCGGCACCTACCATTTCACCAAGGGACGTAACCAGCAAAACATGGTGGAACTTAGCAACCAAAGTCGTGAGAACGGCATTGTCTCTGCTGATGCCGTACGATTTGGCGGAGGCATGGGCAATATGCTGAGAGGCGGCTATACAAGTGGTATGCCCCGTTATCTGGAAGGTGCACGCTATTGGGCACAATGGGCAGGCATGCACGACAGCATCTACTCCACCTACGAAGGAAAGAACGATTACAACGATGATATCAACGTGCGTTCCAAGACAGTGAACTACCTTTCTGGAGGTTCTATCTTCAACCCTGATGAGGTAGGCATGAAGGTGCCGTTCGAGACAGTGTTCTCCATCCATAGCGATGCCGGCATTGCCAAAGAGGACAGTATCTTCGGCTCGCTCACTGTCTATACCACCAATTTCAACGAGGGGTTACTGGCATCTGGCGTTGACCGTTATGCTTCTCGTGATTTGGCAGACCTGTTGCACACACAGGTCGTCAACGATATCCGTGCTACCTATCCCAAATACTGGCGCCGACGTGCCATGTGGAACCGCAACTATTCCGAGACGCGTCTGCCTGCCATGCCTTCGGCTATCTTGGAAACATTGAGTCACCAGAACTTTGAGGACATGCGCTATGGCCATGATCCCAACTTCAAGTTTACATTGGCACGAGCCATCTACAAAGCTGCTCTGCGCTTCATCGCTACACAACATGGCACCGACTATGTGGTGCAACCCCTACCCGTCACCCACTTTGCCACCCAGTTCAGCAACAAGAACACATTACAGCTGAGTTGGCAACCCAATCCTGACCCCTTAGAGCCATCCGCTACCCCAGATGGCTACATTGTATATACCCGAATGGGAGATGGTGATTTCGACAATGGAGTTCGGATTAACGATACTTCTATGAATATCGAACTGTTGCCCGACATGCTATTCTCGTTCAAAGTTACTGCCATCAACAAGGGTGGCGAGAGCATGCCTAGTGAAATCCTCAGTGCTTATAAATCATCACAGGAAACTGCCAGGATATTAGTAGTGAACGGCTTCGACCGCATAGCCCCACCTGCTGTCATCAACACGAGCGAGAATGCCGGTTTCGACTTCGATGCCGACCCGGGGGTGGCTTATCATTACGATATCTCCACAGGTGGCAGACAAAAGATTTTCAGTCGCAAGGTGCGTGAGAGCCTTCGGGGTGACAGTGGTAAGGAATGGGAAGGACTCACCTTTGGTGGCAACATGTTCGACTATCCCTTTGTGCACGGACAAGCCATCGCTAAGGCTAAACTCTACAGTTTTGCCTCCACCAGCGACGAGGCGTTGGAAGCTGGCTATGTCTCCACAGAAGGTTTTGGAGCCATCGACTATATCCTGGGCATGGAGCGTGATGACCCTAATGCCCACCCTCTGTTCGGTCAGCGTTACAAGACTTTCTCTCCCGAGATGCAGAAGATTCTCCAAGCCTACACCTCCGCAGGAGGCAACATCTTCGTCAGTGGCAGCTATATCGGCAGTGATATGCAAAGCACCTCTGAAGCCGACTTCACCCAGAACATCCTGAAGTACCAGTTTGCTGCTCCCCATCGCAAATTAGGTGGCATCCTGGGAGCCTTTGGCATGAACCGCACGGTGAAGATGCCTGCCTCGCTGAACACCCAGTGCTATGCCGTCAGTTCTGCCGACATCCTCTCTGCCATAGGCGATGCCTTCACGGCTATGGTCTATACCGACACCAACGAGAGTGCCGCCGTTGCCTACAAGGGCAATGACTATCATGCCTTCTCTATGGGTTTCCCCTTCGAGGCCATCAACGACGCCGTTGAGCGTGAGCACATCATGGCATCCATCCTGCGATTCCTCATCAACAGAGATTAAATCGTTTTTGTTTGCGTATGTACTTGTAAAATTGTAATTTTGCAGGCAAAATTTACGAAAATATGAGTATGAAGAAATTTTTCGGGGGCAACAAATATACCCCCAACGGCTATAGCAAGGAAGTGGAAGAGAAGGTGCAGGACTGCATCCGTCGTGGTTACCACATGCCTAAGCGCACCTTGCTCCGTACCAAAGAACAGATAGAGGGCATCCGTGCCGCAGGCAAGATCAACCAAGCATTGCTTGACTTCATCACCCCATTGGTGAAAGAAGGC
>OMSH01000244.1 GCA_900313715.1 uncultured Prevotellaceae bacterium | reverse complement strand
TTCTCCCTGTGAGAACCACAGATCAGCCGAATGCTACCTATACTAAGGAGTATTTAGAGATCTATGATAACTCCAAGCACGAAGGTCCGAGCATGAGACTTATCGATCTGTATGCAGATCCTAAGTTTGCCCGTAACGAACTCCAGAAGATCATTCCTCTGAAGGCTCGTGACACCGAAGGTAACTTCGTCCTGAAAGATGGTATTCTGCTCTTTGGTCCTCAGGCCAACATCCTCAAGCTCAGTCTTGATGACACGAAGCCTGGCTATGACAAGATCAACAGAACTGATATCATTGAAGAAAACGTGAAGCTTGAGTATGTGTACGTCAGTCTGACTGATGGTTCCACGACTGAAGTCTTCCAGATCCCGACTCCGGACAGCTTCAACCGTCTGAGCCGTACCTACAATGGACATGATAGTGCTGATCGTCAGGGTGACTTCACCTTCGATTATAAGCTCTACAACAACAGCTTAATCGCTGCCAATGATCCAGAAGGTACTTGGGAGTCCTCAACGACAACTCTGCTCAAGGATCTTGATGATTCTGAATTCATTCGTCTTCGCCTTATCGTGAAGCCGAGCCTGAACCTCAAGAGAGGTATTGCTGACTGCCAGGGTAGCTTCACTGTTACAGCTGGTCACGAAGTTGATCCTTCCAAGGTTTCTGCTACGACTGCTACATTAGCTGAGACACTGAATGGTGCTGCAGGTCACAGCCTTGTTGGCTATACGCTGGATGCTCGCTTCTCTGAAGCCAACCTCCGTAAGACCAATATCGCCATGATGACACACAGAGTGCCGTTTGCTTATGATATCCCAGTTGGACGTAACTACGTCTTCGATTATGCTATTGGTCAGGTCAATGCAGAAGAAAACGCTGCAAACCTCACCAAAGTTATCGGCATTGGTCAGGACGATGTCCAGCTCAAGCAGACGATTAAGACAATCGAATCCACCTATGATAGAATCAACAACTTCGTGGCAAATCCGGATGTTCCGTATGATCACGTTGGTGCTGACTTCGTAGCTGGCGACAAGATTCGTCCTACAATCTTCCTTGGTGCTCTCGACTTCAGCAAGCTCAACATCATCCGTGATGCTGACCGTTCTGGCGACATCAAGCAGAAAGCCAAGAGCTATCTCAATGGCGTAACTGCTCGTCTTATGCAGCTCTCCTTCCTCCAGCAACAGCTTGGTGGTAGCACGACTGCTACATTCAAAGTTTGTACTTCTATGGAAGTTCTTGCTAACGTCTTCTCTCAGCAGCACATTCATAACCACATGGTTAAGGATGACATGAGAGATCTTGGTGATGGCGTTGAATATGTCCTCGTCCTTGACAATGGCGTTAGACTTGAGTTCGTCACCAGCACATTCGACTACATGAGAAACAAACTCGTGATGGTTCCTGTGCTTCCTGGCAACGCAGAATGCGAACTCAACTTCGGTACAATCTGGTCCAATGGTCAGATGGTTGCCCACTACACTCCGTCTGCTGACGCTGCATGGCACCGTCTCTTTGCTAATATCCGTGAGCTCATGGTTGTCACTTGCCCGATTGGTGCCATCATCGACATCTCTGGTCTTGACATCATCTCCGGTATTGCTACCAATGGTGTGCTTCGTCCTACAATCAAGACGATCGCAACGGAAGAAGAAACTCCGTATGGCGCATACGGTGCATAATTTATCTTACGATAAATCATTCTCTACTACTCTCCCTTCATGGGAGAGTAGTAGTTTTTCTTATTTTAAGCAAAAAGAAAACCCGGATTGAATCCGGGTTAATTTTGTTAAGACCTCACGGTCTTGATAATATTGATGATGGTGAGTCCCAGCGATGCAGCAAGAGCACCAATGCAGAGATAGTCGATACAAGCAGAACGAGTTTCAGATTTCATAAGAACCTCCTCAGTGTTTGATGATTGAAATGATGATAGCTGCTACATCAGCAACAAGACATGCTGTGAGCAGAATGTCGATTGTGGTTTCTCAATTCTCTTTACCCATAGGAACCTCCTGATATCTTAGTGTTTGACGATGGCAGCGATGACACAACCAACGAAGGCGACACAGCATCCAAGACGGATGTACTGACAGACTTTTCTTACTTCTCTATGGTTCATAAGCAATCCCCTTAAGTTAAGTTAATAGTTAATATCACTATAGCAATATATATATTTAAATTTTTGAACAACACTAAAAAAGAAGAACCAGACTCATTATGAGTCTGGTTCTTGAAATTAATTACCACGTGGCATGATAAGCCAGACAAAGACTCCACACCAGAAAATAGTGTTACAAGCTTGCTTGGTAATATATTTCACACGTTCTGTCTTTTCTCTTTCTTCAAGAATTTTCATTCTTTGATCAGGAGAAAGACCTTCAAGATCTTTCAGTGTTTTTTCATCATCAGAAAACATAATTCATCTCCTTAATTACTAACGGTAAGATCGCCGTCTACATTAATAGACCCAGAAATCTCAAAATCTGTGCCCTTTTTGTTATAGACAGAAACTTCAAGATTCTCACGGAATGCTTCAACAGTAATAGGTATACTTATGTCGTTATTTGCAATAAGAACAGTAAACATGGATTCTCCATTTGCAAAAGAATCACACATCATAGAAATATGAGAAACTTTTGCAACAAGCTTATCAAGACGATCTGCTAAACTTTTGAATCCATTTACAAGTGCACTAACAACATCATCCGAAACTTTAATATCAGGCTGTTTTTCAGGAAGCTCGATAGCAACCTTTTTGGCTTCGGTTGATTTAATTGTAGATTTAAGTGTTTTGGTTTTCTTCGTAGGCATAAAAGCTCCTTAACTGGTTATTTCTTGATAACAGTATAAATTGCTGTAACGATAGTACCTGCTGCAAAGCCCCATCCAAAGGCTTTCAATACACGCACATTTTCGTGCCACCAATGTTCGAGGTCTCCCATATTAACCTCCTTTACTTAATTACAATAGAATCGCCTCTATTGAGTGCTGCATTCATTCTCTGAAGATCTGCCAGAGGATTAGACACCATTGGTCCATATCCGAAACAGCTACCATTTGGAGCAGGAACATATCCAGTAAACGTTCCGCAATTTGCAAAATGGTACATGGATTTGCCTACACAGATGATATTAGAAGCACCTGCTGCTTTGGGATCAGTAGTAGTAGAAAGGAACAGATACTTAAGAGCTTCTGCTTTCTTGAAGTTATCGTTTGGCCATTCAAGCAGACATGCTGCACCATACAGAAATGCAGACAGCATATTGTCTTTATCAGCAGATTCTTTAAGCAGCTTAACTGCCTGATTATAAAGCTCCAAAGATTCTTTCAGTTCTTTCTCCTTCTTTTCAATACGTGCTTTTTCCTCAGCAGAAATGGAAGAAGTGGTGTTGTTGTTAATAATTTTGTTCTTTCGAGGTCTACCCATAGTGGTTTCCTTTCTTTTATGAGGTACAAAAATTTCGGTTGTAAAAATGTTAACTTTCATGTTTAAATTATTTAATTTTGAGCCATAGTCACAACGATACCAAGTGCCATCTATAAACAAGAAGCAGCCTGCAATAGTAACATCTTGATGTTTATACTGACGGCAAGTAGAATAGAAATCATTGACAAATCTCTCTTCACCATAATCCAAATGTTGTCTATTATAGTAAGTATACGAGCTGCAACCTTTATGCCAAAGAATCTTGTTAATAAGGCCTAAAGCTTTGTCATATGTGTTACAAATCCATATATCTGAATATTCATGAATGAATTCAGGATTTTCACCAATGTAAGAATAAATAGATCTTCCATCGCGTTCAACAATACCAATTCCAATTAAATGTTTTGTATCTAATGACATAATTATTTCCTTATTATATCCTGTTAATTGATTCACGATTGTAATATATAATCAAAAATAAAATGATATCTGCTAGGAATAACCTAGCAGATATCTTAAATTAATGTTTGTGATATTCGTAAATTTGTTCGCCTGTGCAAATAACACTAGCTCCTTCATACACATGAATTTCACACGTGTTATTATCTTTCAGAAACACAACACCATCATCTATAGTGAGTGTTCCATAAACTTGAAGTCCTTCAACAACAGCACCTTCGTATAAATGCAACGATGCACCTTTTTCTACAACAGCATACTCAATCCTACCACCTTTGTACACATCAACATGTGAAATAATTTTGGATCCATA